>JAQTLI010000210.1 GCA_028714995.1 Methylobacter sp.
GCAAATCGTTCCCTTCAGGTACCCCTGCTAAACTATCGGCGAATTCTGCCTCGGTAAATGCATAATTTCCCAACAAACTCAGACTTTCGGTAACTTGCAACGTCATATCTGTCTCAATACCATGCGAACGCTGCTGACCTTTAGTTACCGATCGGAATTGAGCATCTGTAAAATCCGTGACTCTAACGTTTTTCCGTTCAATTTCATAGTACGCAACTTGTCCTGTCAACTGCTTGGCAATATCAAACTTTACGCCAGCCTCGATCTGATTGGAGAGTTCAGGCTTGGGTGTCGAAACATAATTCGCCCCCCCTTGACCGCGCATCCCTTCGCTATAGTCGGCAAACAGCGAAAATTCTTCCGTTATGTCAATAAGCGCGCCTACATTGGGTAGAAAACGACCAGTATCTGAATTGAATTTTGCCCCGGAAGCCGTATTTACAAAATCGGTAGTCACGTTACCTCTGCGTACACTTGCCAACAGGTGAAGACGATCATATATCGTACTTTGCAGCTGAACATAGCCGCCATAATTAGTGTTTCTTGTTAATTGATTATTTTGACGTGCACCTGGAAAGCTGTAAGGAATCCGAAAGATCGGATCGGCCAAGTTGACAAAGGTGGGAAGTAATTTGAAATCCATGTAGCCGTCGTCATCCAGCTCGCTAAAATCCGCACCCAGTAACGCTGTATTCTTGGTCGGGCCCAGATCGAATTTAGCCGTAGCATAAGTTTGAACACTCTTTTCTTCCTGTTCTTGAGCCAGCTCGGTATTGGCCAATCCCCATGTTGAAGGAGAAATCAGTGGTTGATCGGCCCCAAAGCTAAAGCCTTTGCCAACCAAATTTTGCGCAAAGGTATCGAATTTAGAATGGGAATATCGTGCTTTGGCGGTCAATGACCAGATATTGTTCAACCGGTGGTCTAACGTACCCCAGACGCCGTAAAATTCTGAATTGCTTTTGTCGATATCTTGCGGACCAATATACAAATCCGGTCGGATCCTGAAATTGCCCGCAACTGTGCCTGTCGCCGGCAATCCTTGGTAATCCTGCTGCTCCCATCTCGAAAACTTGCCTTGCAATGTGAAATTGGTGGCATCATTGTCCGTGAAGGTTAAAGTGGGATTGAGATTAAATCGTTCCGTGTTGAGAACGTCAATATTGCTTTTATTGTTGGTATATTCACCGGTAAAACGAAACAACACGTTGTCGTTGATCGGCTGGTTCAAGTCCACAAACGGCTGGGCAAAATCATATAGACCGGCTTTAACCCCTACTTCATAAAACGCTTTCTTTTTCGGTAACTTGGAAACCAGATTGACCATCCCGCCCACCGGGGAACCGTTGCCGCCGCTGTAAAGCACCGCATTAGCGCCTTTTACCACTTCAATCCGCTCAATATTGACCAGACTGCCCTGATCTCCCGCGTTTAAATATTGATTAAAACCATCGATAAACTGCCGTGCTGAAAACCCGCGAATCAAGGTAGGTTCAAAATTGGGAGTGATAGCCGAAATGCGGGGAACAACACTGCTCACGTTGCGTAAACTTTCTTCCACGGTAATTGTTTGTTGGTCATCTATTACTGCACGCGGTATTACTTGAATAGACATCGGCGTTTCCAAAATCGGTGTGTCGGTCTTGGTTGCAGAAGAAGCTTTGGTAACTGTATAAGCACTTGGATCATCCTCTGGCTTCCCAATGACCGTCATTGACTTTAAAGTAGGAGGGTCTTTGCTTTCGGCGGGTTTAACCGTCACCGTGCCGTTTTCGGCGACGCTGTGAACAAGGCCGCTATCGGCAAGTAATTTATCTGCCGCTTCAGCAGTGGTGTAGTCGCCAATCAACCGTCGACTTTGCTTGCCCGCCGCCGTCTTTTCGGCATAAAGCATCGGTGCACCGGATTGTGCCGCGAGTGTTTGCAGTGCTGAACCAAGCGATTGTGGGGGGATGTCAAAATGGTGTTTTTGTTGTTCTGCGTAGGCTGGGCTTGCCATTGTTGCCAAAATTGCTGCGGTAAGCCGTTTCATCTTTAATGTCATTTATCCGTTTCTCCCTTGTTGAATTGTGTTCATAAGGAGTAGACGCATGACCGCAGCAGAATCGTCAGGAATTTGAATTTATTTTTGTGAGATTTTTTTGTGTGGTGTTTTATCTGTCAATGGATACCGCCGATTTCAGCACGATTTCATGCGTGCCGATATAATCGATGTTAACCGGCAGGATTGTGGCGATGGCGTTAAGCGTGTCGTTGAGCTCGACGGTATGAAATGTACCGCTAACCCGCAGTTTACCCAAGCTTTCATTCTGCAAGCGGATGCGGGAGTCGTGGTAACGTCCTACCTCGGCGAGTACGTCGTCGAGGGGGCGGTTGCGAAACACCAGATTGCCTTGCCGCCAGGCGGTAAGTCCGGCGACATCCTGACCTTGCAGTGCTTGGAATTCACCACTGTCGTTATAGGCAAGTTGTTGCCCTGCAGTCAGTTCACGCTTTTTGAGGGCTTGCACTTCTACTATGCCTTCCTGTACGGCAACGATGACTTGTTCGGGTTTGATATATACCTCAAACGCGGTTCCGATGTCGCGAATGCGCCCGTTACCGGCGCGTACTTCAAACGGACGTTCGGCATCGTGGACCACGGTAAAAAAAACCTCACCTTTAATGATGTCGACGTTACGATGCCAACGATTGAAATGGACGCGCACTTCGCTTTCGGTATTGAGTTCAATACTGGATCCGTCAACCAAAGTGACGGTTTGACGATCGCCTTTTTCGGCAACATAGGTTTGCGGGAAACCTAACCAGCCGTTCGGCGAAAAGGTGGCTAAGCCCAGGACCAGCAATAGCGAAGCGGCGGCTCCTTTATACAAACAAAATGTAAACAAGTGGCAAGGCGATTTGCCGCGATAGCGTAATGCCGCATCCCGAGCAGGAAAATTCATGGCTTTAAACGGTTCCATCCATTCCCATTGCGCCAGCACCGTTTCATATGCCTGACGGTGGCTAACACTTTCTTCCAACCAGATATTGAAAGCATAGCGCTCTGTCTCAGTGCAATTTTCCGAACGGATACGCAGCAGCCAATCAACAGCCTGTGTTTGCAATAGCTCGGAAGATGGCGAGGTTGTTTTCACGCTGATTTATAGCCTTGTCGGTTTTGTTAAGTCGGTTCATTTTAACGTAATAATACTATAGACGTTCGACGTCTCAATTATCGTCACAATATACTAAGACGCGCACCGATATGTTGCATGGCATGTTTTACATAGCGCTCGGAAGAACTTACGGAAATGCCAAGTCGCACGGCGATTTCGGCATTCGAACAACCCTCGATTCGGTACAAAACAAAGGCATGCCGGTGCAGCTCCGGCAATTCAGCCAGCCATTCGGTAAAAAGCTCAAGTGCTTCGTGTGCCTCCGAATGGCGCTCAGGAGAAAAGTGATCGTTTGCCAGATTGTCAATGTCTGCTTCCGGCTCAATATAACGCTCGCGGGTTTTTCGGCGACGATGGCGATCCACAGCCATATTGGACGCGGTTGTGAACAGAAAAGCGCGCGGATTAAGGATGGTTTCAGGATGGGGAACTTGCGACAAGCGCAAAAACGATTCCTGCATAATGTCGTCAACATCCTGCTCTTTGGGCCAGCGCCCTCGAATAAAAGCGCTGACTTCATGGGCATGTTTCAGGAAGAGGTTGTGCAGAAATCTGTGTTTGGGTTCGGACATCGGATGCGCAAAACAGGATTAAACAGGGGTAATTTCAGAATACTAGAGCAACATCCATGCCTGGTTTAGTTACTATAAATATCAATGGCTTGAGAATTATGCCGAAAAAGATTGCGTCATATGCCGTAGTCGAATAAGGCATATGACGTAGTTTTTGATTTAGGCTCGAAGATTGTCCGGCTGATTTAACGCCGCTTGTTATTGTTCACATTTCTTGCAGGAGCGGTTTAAATCCATAGAATAATGGTATGCCTGATTAGCAGCCAACGGATGACAACCGTCACATAAAGCGTCAATAGCACCAGGCCTGAGATTACAATTCTATGCTACCCGATAAAGCCGAAATCTAACGTATAAAGCCATTCCATGAGGATGCCGCCAGCAGTACGCTTACCCCGCTCCCGCGCATGGAAGATATTTCTGCTGTATTGGTCGATCCAAAGATATCGGGCTTTTCGCCTCAAGTCTTGATGGCCTCGCCGTGGTAGGCGGGCCCGGTGCTGTTTTCCAAGAAATTTTCCTGACGGAAAGCCAGGATCTGACGAGGTCAGTACCGATTGTATCCATTTGCTCATGATGTCTTCCGTGCGGGTTCCAGCGGCGTAGCGTTGGCGCCGCCTCCCAGCGCCTTGTAAAAGGCGATCAGATTCGTGGAAGCCTCCGCTTCGGAGCGGGCCAGCTCGATTTCGGCGACATACAGGACGCGTTGGGCGTCTAGCACGTCAAGAAAGGAGATGATGCCTTCCCCATAACGCAGTTGGGACAGCCGCACGGATTCGCGCTGATCTTCCACCGATCGGCCCAATATCTGCCGTCGCACTTCCTCCTTCAGGTAGCGGGTCAGCGCGGTTTCAGTCTCGCGAAGCGCTTCGAGCACCGCCTTTTCGTAAGCAAGATACGCTTCCTTCTGATTGGCTTCAGCCAGGTCGATCCCGGCTTGGATGCGGCCGAAGTTCAGCAGGGGCTGCATGAGGTTGGCAGCGGTGCTGTAGGAGAAGGCCGCTGACTTGAACAGGCTTTCGATGTCAGTGTTGCGTAGTCCCAAAAAGGCCGACAGTGATATTTTCGGGAACAATTCTGCAATGGCCGCGCCGTGAATGGCGGTAGCGGCTGCGAGCTGGCGTTCGGCGATGAGCAGGTCGGGACGATAGCGGATCGTCGCTGCCGGCGACGCCAGTAGCTCCCGTCCCGGTGCCGTAGGTACGGCGCCCTGCTCCGCCAAATAGGCTGCCAGCGTACCGGGTTGCCGACCTATCAGCACTTCCAGTTGCCGCAATACGGCAATCACCCCAGCCTCAAGAGTGGGAATCTGCGCCTCTGTATTCTCTGCCTGAGCCCGCGCCCTCACTACGTCATGCCGCGTACCGACGCCTTCATTGAACAATCTCTCGGTCAGCGCCAGTGTGTGTTGTTGAGTTTGTAGATTCGTGCGGGTGATCCGCAGCTGGTTCTGCAGGTTGCGGTATTCCACGTAAGAGCGCGCCAGTTCGGCCGTGAGTGTCACCAGCGCCTGTGCGTGCTCTTCCTCCGCCGCTTCCAGATCGGCGCTGGCGGCCTCCAGCCGTCGCTGCAGGCGCCCGAACAAATCGACTTCCCACAGGGCGTCGAAACCCAGTTCGAACAAATTGAAGCGGACACCGCGCGCATAGATGGGAGAAAGGTTTTGGTGACGCTGGCCGCCCGCCGTTATATCAATCTGCGGAAAAAGCTCCGCCCGGATCGAACGGCGATCGGCGCGAGCCTGATCGATGCGCGTCAGCGCTATCTTGAGGTCCAGGTTGCCGGTCAGCGCCTGTTCCATCAGTCGATCCAGCCGCGAATCGCCGAAGTTCTTCCACCAGGTCTTCAGTTTCTCCGGGGTTACAGGTTTCAGACCCAAGCTGGCGCCCTTTTCGGCCTGCCAGTGAACCGGGACGACGGGCACCGATTTCTGGTAATCGGGTCCCATAGTACATCCGGCCAGTCCGCAC
>JAQTLI010000211.1 GCA_028714995.1 Methylobacter sp.
CCGGCTTTCTGCAATGGAGCGCAAGAGCTAAAAAAACCAGTAGAAGTACACGGAATACGGGGCATTGGAGCCAAGAAATCCCGTATTACACAAGATCCTACAGCCTACTTAATGTCGTGAACTTCGTGGTAAAAATTCTTTAGCATCCACAACATCGGTTAATATTTACATTTACGATTCTCCACCTACCATTTTTTCTAGATCATGTTTTTTGCCAAGGATTTTATTGAGACCGCTGAAGGGCTTATTTTTGCTGTTGTAGAGCAGGGCATGGAAGATGGTAAGGCGTTGTGTTTTTTACGTTATGTGCGTGAGCTTTCCGGCTGGAAAAAATACCAGACTGTAGAGGCTAATGCTTTCCTCGAACAAAATCACCCTGATTATCTGCATTACTCCATGGTTTTAGATGCGCATTTGCATGCTGTCGCAACAGAGCGGATCGTAAAGCATCATCAGCCCAAACAAAGATTGCAGCAGATTATGCAGTCAAACCGGCATGATGCTGTGGAGCGGGATCTGTTCCGGCTGTGTGAATTATTTGGGCAACACGGGCTTGATTTGGCGCAAACCGGGATTACGGGATCACTATTGGTTGGCGTGCAAAACCAATGTTCGGATATTGATCTGGTTTGTTACGGCAGGGATGTATTTCACCAATGCAGGGCAATTACCGACAAGCTTATCGAGTCGGGGGAGTTGCAGGAATTGAATGAGCAGGATTGGCAGCAATCTTACCAGCGCCGGTCATGTGAGTTAAGTTTTGAAGAGTATGTCTGGCATGAACGGCGTAAAACTAACAAAGCCGTGATTAACGGTCGGAAATTCGATTTGAATTTTATTGATCATTCCGCAAATCTCGAGGCTGTCAGTTATCAAAAATGCGGGGCGATTACGTTGCAGTGCAGGGTGATCGACGATGCTCATGCGTTTGATTATCCGGCCAGATTCAAAATAGATCGTGAGCAGGTCGATACGGTGGTCAGCTTCACTGCAACCTATACGGGGCAGGCTGTCAGCGGTGAATGGGTTGAAGTATCAGGTGTGCTGGAGCAAACGGAGCAGGGCGTCAAACGCATAGTGGTCGGCGCCAACCGTGAAGCGCACGGGGAATATATCAAGGTTATTGAGTGCTTAAGTTAGCTGATTTTGCTGCGGTTATTTTCGATATGGATGGCCTGGTTTTGGACACCGAGCCTACCTATTTTATTGCGTGGCAGCAGGCCGCAAGCGCGATGGGTTATGATTTTTCCGAGCAGTTTTGCCTGTCGCTGTCAGGATTGCACTATAAAGACGTAGAGCTGGCGCTGATTGAATATTGCGGGACCGATTTTAATCTGCAAACTTTTAGTCAGTTAAGTGGCGAGTGTTGGCGCAAGCATGTTAACGCCAACGGCATAAAGACCAAGCATGGCTTTACCGGCTTGCTGGAATTGCTCATGCAGCGGGAAGTTCCTTATTGCCTGGCTACCAACAGCCCGACTGTTAATGCACATGAATGTCTTGAGCTGGCGGGGATAGAAGATACATTTTCAACCATCGTCACCCGCGATCATGTCCTGCAAGGCAAGCCTGAGCCGGATATTTTCTTGAAAGCCGCTGAGCTGATGCAGGTCAATATTAGCCGGTGTCTGGTCATTGAAGACTCACATGCCGGAATTGAGGCGGCATCCAGAGCCGGGGCTTTTTCTGTGTTTATACCTTCACAATTGCCGGTCGATCCGCTGGCAGTCGAGCTATGCGACCTGATGATGAATGATTTGGCGCAATTGACGAACGCTATCAGTGCTTAGTTCGCAGCCGATAGGCTGATCATGTATAATTTTCACAACTTTTCGCATTACAACACAGCATCCCCCTTGATAGTTCAACATTCTAAAGTCTCAGTCATTGCCCCAGCCAGATTGCACATGGGGTTCATCGATTTAAGCGGATCATTGGGCCGTCATTTCGGAAGCATCGGCGTTGCGCTCAACGAAATCAACACACGATTGTCGGTGACCAGTTCCGAGCAGCTCACCATTACCGGGCCTGCCGCGCAGCGGGCAGAAAAATGCGTCGCTATGCTTTGCCAGGCATTAAATGTTTCAGATAAACTGAATATCACGATAGAAGCAGCTATCCCCGAACATGTGGGTCTGGGTTCAGGCACGCAAATGTCAATGGCAATCGGCGCCGCACTTAATGAGTTTTACGGCTTGGGGCTTACTGTGCGTGACATTGCCGCTGTGACGGATAGGGGATTGCGTTCCGGTATCGGCATTGGTGTTTTTGAGCAGGGTGGTCTGGTGGTTGATGGCGGTCGCGGTGAAAAAACCATCACGCCTCCGGTTTTGTCGCACATGGACGTGCCGGAGGATTGGCGGTTTATTCTGGTTTTTGACGAGCGAGGCCAGGGGCTGCATGGTCAGCAGGAAATACAGGCGTTTAGGGAGCTGCCGTCTTTTCCCCAGCAGGAAGCCGCACGGTTATGCTATTTATTGCTGATGCAGGGCTTACCTGCAGTTGCCGAAAACGACATCATTAAATTCGGCGATGTGATTACCCAGTTACAACGGTCTGTTGGCGAGCATTTCTCTTCGGCTCAGGGCGGCGTCTTTACCAGCCCTGAGGTCGCACAGGCCATGAAATGGTTTGAACAGCAAGGCGCGGTGGCTATCGGCCAAACCTCATGGGGGCCGACCGGATTTTGCGCGATAGCTGGCGCAGAGTTGGCCGAATCTTTGGCTCGTCAGGCCAGAGTGGAATTCGCGCATTTTGAACAATTGAGTTTTGTTGTCGCCAGTGCGCGGAATAGCGCCGGGGATGTTTTTGTTGGCCAGTAACGGCCTTTGATATAGCCGGGTAGCGTGGAAACGATACTGATAGTCGCAAGCTCAGGGCGCATGCTGGCGCAGGCGGCAAAAGATACCGGCTTGAAGCCCTTGGTCATTGATCTGTTTGCTGACCTTGACACGCAAGGCTACGCAGAAGATTTTCGCCAGATAAAGTCATTAGCCGAACAAGACCTGGCACCCGCCGTTGATGATTTCGTCGAGCGTTATGCGGTAGCCCACGTTATTTACGGCAGTGGTTTTGAATATTATCCTGAAAGCTTGAGTTATCTGGGTAGTCGGTTGACTATTCTGGGTAATCATCCTGATGTTTTCGCCAAGTTACAGAATAAGCAAACATTCTTCTCAATACTTGATGATTTAAATATCCCTCATCCTGAGATCGCTTTTAGCGCTCCTGAATCTGCCGATGGTTGGCTGCTCAAGCCTATGCAGGGGCAGGGCGGTGTTGGGATAAAACGTTATCGTGCTGATGATGGTGCAACGGCATCGGTTTACTGGCAGAAATTTCAAGCCGGTACGGCGCATTCAGTGCTGTTTTTAGCTAGTGGGACGCAGGTGCAAGTCATCGGTTTCAATACTCAGTGGTCTGCCAGTCTGAGCGAAACCCAGGAATTTGTTTTTTCAGGGGTGATCAATAGCACAGATCTGTCGGATATGCACAAATCTGAGATAACAGGCTGGCTAAAACCAATGGTTCCTGTGTTTGCGCTAAAAGGCTTGAATTCCCTGGACTTTATTCATGCAGATGATTGCTGCTATGCCCTGGAAATCAATCCGCGCCCTTCTGCCAGTATGCAATTATATGACGAGGATTTGCTGATTAGGCATATTCAAGCGTGTGAAGGGGATGTAGGAGCGCAGTCTGTAGGGCGCAATAGCGTAACGTATTGCGCCGAATGGCAAGATTATCATGCTACAGGCTATCAGATTATTCATGCCGGGCAGGATTTAATCATTCCCGATCATTTCGAATGGCCGGAATGGTGCATGGATTTGCCTGGGTCCGGTTCATTTATTCGCACAGGGCAGCCGATTTGCAGTATCATTGCGCACCAAAAAGAATCACAGTCAGTTTCAGAACAGTTACTGACTAAACAACAACTTATCATTAATAAACTAGAAGGTTTTCACCATCATGGAATATACAGCTAGCGTTAATAAATTAACCCAGCCATTAGTAAAGCAATTGATTGATAATGCCGACAAATTAAGGGTTGGCGTGGAAAAATTGGCAAATGGCTGCACCATTATTGATGCTGGCATTAAAGTACCTGGCGGTATCGAAGCAGGCCGGATTATTGCTGAAATCTGTCTGGGCGGTATGGGAACAGTAACCATCAACCACAGTAGTTACACAGAAAACTGGCCATTGTCAGTGAATGTCCATACCGGCAATCCGGTTTTGGGCTGTTTGGGCAGCCAATATGCAGGTTGGAGCTTGTCGCATGAGAAATATTACGCATTAGGCTCAGGTCCTGCCCGTGCAATGGCAACCAAGATAAAAGACGGCAATCAGGAACCAGTTGAAGAACTGTACAAGGAATTGGGTTATCAGGATAGCGCCGATGCCACTGTTTTAGTGATTGAAAATGATGCGGTTCCACCGATTGAAATCGTCGAAAAAGTCGCCGCCGCGTGTAAGGTCGATCCATCGAAACTGACCATCATCGTCACCCCAACCAGCAGTTTGGCCGGTGGCGTGCAAGTCGTTGCACGAGTGCTTGAAGTGGCCATGCACAAAGCACATGCCTTGCATTTCCCGTTGGAAAACATTATCGACGGTAGCGGCAGCGCGCCAATCTGCCCTCCGCATCCGAATTTTGTAAAAGCAATGGGGCGTACCAATGACGCGATTCTGTTCGCAGGGCAGGTGCATATCTTTGTTAAAGGCAGTGATGAAGCCGCTGAAAAACTGGCTAAGGAATTGCCAAGTTCAACATCCAAAGATTACGGCAAGCCGTTTGCGGATATATTCAAGCAATATGAATACGATTTCTTCAAGATTGATGCCATGCTCTTTAGCCCGGCCAGTGTCATTGTGACAGCGGTTGAATCAGGTAAAAGCTTCCGTGCGGGCAAGCTGGATAATGCTTTGTTAGATTTGTCGTTTGGGGCATAAAACACACGTTAATGCTTTATTACATCCTGAAGTTTTTTGTTTCCGCACTCATCATCGTATTGATTTCTGAAATTGCAAAACGCCATAGCGGCGTTGCAGCGCTGGTCGCTGCATTGCCGCTTACTTCGCTGTTGGCAATGATCTGGATGCATTTTGATGGCGCAGAATCCTTACAAATTGCGGCGCTTTCCAGCCAAATTTTTTGGTTGGTGTTGCCATCGCTGGTGTTGTTTTTACTGTTGTCACTGCTGCTTAAGCATGGCTTAGGCTTTTGGCTGAGTCTTGGGCTTTCGATAACCGCCACTATTACTTGCTATCTTGCGTTATTGCCGCTGCTGCGGCGAGTCGGGGTGCAGTTGTGAACGGTCGCATCGCAATTTTTACCGATGATCCGGGTTGGCACGGCAAGCAATTGCGCCTTGCTTTTGCCAGTCAGGGTTACACCTGCGATTATGTTTCGCTGACAGAATGCCGGTTTGCAATCGAACCCGGCCAGATTCCTATCTTTATTCCTGGGTTTGAACATGCACTTCCTGATGCTGTTTTTGTGCGCGGAGTGCCCGGCGGTTCGCTTGAAGAAGTCGTGTTATATCTGGATATCCTGCATGCGTTAAAAGCGATGGGTATTCCTGTTTACAATGACGGGCATGCGGTTGAGCGCAGTGTTGACAAGGGTATGACCAGTTTTTTGTTGCACAATGCCGGATTGCCTACGCCGATGACCTGGGTGCTGCGGGACAGG
>JAQTLI010000212.1 GCA_028714995.1 Methylobacter sp.
CTCATAACGGGGACATAGGGCCGATAATTTAACCGAGATGCCCGGATTGGCGTAAATATCGGTCGATGGGGCATGTTCTGCCAGTGTTGTAATCGCTGCAAGATAGGACTGGTAGTAACGTTCTGCATCGCTAGCGGTTAAAGCCGCTTCGCCCAGCATATCAAAAGAATGGCGGTAAGGTGTTTTTTGCTCGCTACAGTAAACGGCCTCCTCTATTGAGTCGGCGATAACAAATTGCAGCGCCAGATACTGCATGGCCTGTTTTAATGCCGTGCGTATTAACGGCGCGCCCATGCGCGATAACAGTTGTTCAAAGACCGGAAACCAATGTTGCCCTGATAACAAGACATGATCTTCAAACTGGCTGGTAAATAACAGGGCTCTGGTGGATAAATTAACCAGAAAGGAATCGCTGTGCAGCACATGGCTTTGCCAGTCTGCATGGGTTAGCTTTTCCTGTATAAACAGGTCTTGCGTATGGCTGTCAGGAATACGCAGCAAGGCCTCGGCAATGCCCAGCAAGACGATGCCTTCCCGGGAATTGAGCTGATATTCGTGCAGGAATAATGCTTCGATTGCGGATTGTTGATCTTTTCTCGTTCTGACGGCATTAACCAATGTTTTGGCGCAGTCACGGGCTGTCACTGGATCATAAGTGTCAAGACAGGCTAACAATTCAGCGATGATTTCGTTTTCATCGGCTAAATAGGCCCGATTAATGGATGCCCGTAATGTAGCGATTGTTTCAGGAATCATCTTGTGCCCCTAGATTCAGTGGAAACGCGGTAGACCAAGCTTTTTATAATAAACCCACCAACATCATGAATTTTTACCATATCCTGGGCTGATAATACTAGGAATGGCGCAAAATCAGTTTAAATGATGCGCGGATCAAATAGCTGCTAAAGAATCTCCAAAACCTCGGGCAAAAAAAACTCGCTCACCAGCATTTGCTGGTGGGCAATGGCGTAGACGGTTCTTCTGCCCCATATCGGCTGGTTGATGTTGGCTTCATTAAGCGCCGATTGTGTCCATGTGGACTGCTGAATCAAGGTCACATCCATTTCGATCCGTTCCAGTTTGGGATAGGAAAAAATCACTTCGCCCAATGGGCGGCTGCCCAGATGGGACAGGTTGCTTTTAGCGACCTTGATGGTTGTTGCCGGGATGATGGTTCTGGCCAGAATCAGCGGCTTGCCACCCGCATGCAGCAAAACCTCACGGATTAGACTGTACTTGTTTTCAGGCAGGTTGAGCCGCTTGCGTTCGCTCAAAAAGGGGGTATTCCATTGATGCAGCAGGATTTTAACGGCAATGGCATCGCCGTAATAATCACGCAGGCGCTGTGTCAGCGAACCCGGTTCATAGGTCCAGGACTGGACGTTTTCCGGGAGGCTGTGGCGCAGACCACGGCGATTTTCAATCCACTTGGGTTCCCGGTTAAACAAAAAACTTTTAGTAGCCAACTGGATTAAACCTCTGCATATTCTGTTGATTCACCCAGCCAGCGATCGATCAAGGGTTGTACGGCTTGCGGCGACTCAGTGAAAAATTGTTCGCCGATTTTTTGAATATTATCCAGCAAATCGGCATCCCTGGCCAAATCAGCAATTTTAAAATGCATCTGTCCGGTTTGCCGTGTGCCCATGACTTCGCCCGGGCCGCGCAATTCAAGGTCTTTTTCGGCAATAACGAAGCCATCATTGCTGCCCCGTAAAACCCCCAGACGATGGCGGGCAGTATCGGATAAAGGTGATTGATACATGAGCAGACAGTAACTGTCATCATCGCCGCGACCGACCCGTCCGCGTAATTGATGCAGCTGGGAAAGGCCGAGGCGTTCCGGATTTTCGATGATCATTAAACCCGCATTGGGCACATCGACGCCGACTTCAATGACGGTAGTGGCGACCAGTAAATCAAGCTGATGATTTTTAAACGCCTGCATGATGGCGTCCTTATCGGTGGATTTCATGCGTCCGTGTATCAATGCAACGCGTACATTCGGTAATGCCTGGATCAGGCGTTCGGCGGTTTTTTCAGCTGCCTCGCACTGCAACACTTCCGATTCTTCAATCAGTGTACACACCCAATAGACCTGTCTTTTTTTGTTTACCCAACTGTTAATCCGGTTGATGACATCATCGCGGCGTTCAGCGGGAATCACGCTGGTGACGATGGGTTTCCTGCCCGGCGGCAGTTCATCGATAATGGAGATGTCCAGATCCGAATATTGCAGCATGGCCAGCGTGCGGGGAATAGGCGTGGCGGTCATGACTAATTGATGCGGCCTGATATTGTTTTGCTGGCCTTTTTCCCTGAGCGCCAGCCGCTGGTGTACGCCGAAACGGTGTTGTTCATCAATAATAATCAGGCCGAGGCGATGAAAGTTCACGCTGTCCTGAAATAAGGCGTGGGTGCCGATGATAATGCCTGCCCTACCGTCAGCCAGGGACTGTAAAACCTCTTTCCTGGCGTTGCCTTTCAGTTGCCCGGTCAGGAAAACCACTTGGGTCTGAAAGCCGTCAAACCAGGCGCTGAAGTTGCGAAAATGCTGCTCGGCCAATAACTCGGTTGGTGCCATCACCGCAACCTGATAACCTGCCGTTAATGCCAGCAAGGCCGCATAGGCGGAGACGACGGTTTTACCTGAGCCGACATCACCCTGAACCAGCCGCATCATTGGGTGTTGTGATCGGCAATCTGCTTCAATTTCTGCGATGACCCGCTGCTGCGCACCGGTCAGTTTAAACGGCAGGGAGCGGATGAAATGATCGGTGGTGATTTTGTCGCTGATGAATTCCGGTGCTTGCCAGGCTTTGATTTTGTTTTTTGATTTCCGAAGGCTCAGATAATGAGTCAGCAGCTCTTCAAACGCCAGACGCTTCAAGGCGGGTACGCTGCCGTTTTGCAGAGCCTCAATCGTGACTGATTCATCCGGCGCATGTAAGGTTTGTATGGCCTCTGCCAAGGACGGGTAATGGTATTGTTTTAAAATAGACTCCGGTATCCAGTCGGTGAGCAGCTCGGGTTCATTGCTGCACAGGTCTAAAGCCTGCTTTACCGCCTTTCGTATTAAGTTCTGGCTGAGACCTTCGGTGAGGGGATAAACAGGAGTTAAGCGTGTTTCCGTGATGCAGCTGTCAGGATTGGTGATGACTTTGTATTCAGGATGAACCATTTCCAGTCCGGCAAAGCCGTATCGGACTTCTGCAAAACAACTGATCAGTGTGCCGGGTTTCAGGGCGTTGTGCTGGTTGGCGGTGAAATGGAAGAATTTTAAGGTGATAAACCCGGTGCCATCGCTGATTCTGCAAACCAGACTAATGCGGCCTCTGGGTAAAATATCGGTCAATTCAACTTTGCCGCAGATGAGAACCGTCATGCCCGCTGCCAGTGTACCGATAGGATAAACGCGGGTTCGATCTTCATAGCGGTGGGGCAGGTGAAAAATCAGATCCTGAACGATATGGATGCCAAGTTTTTCCAGGCGGTTTGCCGTCTGAGCGCCTATTCCCGTTAAGAAAGCGACCGATCGATTAAGAGTGTTCGGATTTTTCATTAACGGGAGAGGCTGTTTTAGTGAGGGTTATGGTTGCCCTTGAGAGAACCTAGGAAGCCGGATATTCCTGTGCTTTTAATACCATAATCGCATCCATTTCCACACCTGCGGCCTTAGGTAAGGCGGCAACACCAATAGCTGCGCGTGCCGGGTAAGGCTCATGAAAATAACGCCCCATGATTTCGTTGACGATAGGGAAATGCGATAAATCGGTTAAAAAAACATTCAATTTAACGATCTCGGAAAGATCGCCGCCTGCAGCTTCGGCAACCGCTTTTAAGTTGTCAAATACCTGGATGATTTGTGCGGAGATATCGCCGTCAATAATCGTCATCGTTTCAGGAACCAAAGGAATTTGTCCTGAAAGATAAACGGTGCGGTCTACTTTTACCGCCTGTGAATAGGTCCCGATTGCTCGCGGTGCTTTGTCGGTATGAATGATTTGCTTGATCATGTTTGCTCCTTGATGCCCTGTGGGTATGGGTGATTTGCCAGTTGCTTGTGTATTTTAAGGCACAAATGTAGGGACGATCGGTCTCCCTTTATGCCTTGGCTCGGGTAATTTTTAAAACAATTGATAATTCTTTCAGTCGGCGCATGATCTTGGCTAAATGCACCCGGTCTTTAACCGTTAAGGTAATTGAATCAACAGAAACCCGATCGTCCTGATCAAGAATGGTGATGTTTTCTATATTCGAATTGTTTTCAGAGATGGTTGATGCGACGGTTGCCAACGATCCGCGTTGATTTAGTATTTCTATGCGAATTTCGACGGGAAACTCGCCGGTTATATCCTGACTCCATTCAACATCCAGCCAACTGGTTGGTTTCTTTTTGACATCGGTACTGTTATGGCATTCATGATGATGCACGACTATACCTTTGCCGGGATTGAAAAATCCTATGATTGAATCACCCGGAATGGGTCTGCAACATTTTGCCAGGGTAATGACCATGCCTTCCGTGCCTTTTATGATCAAAGGCGTTTTTTTGATTTGGTCGCTGTCATCCAGTTTAACGGCGGCATTAACATCATCCTGGGTGATTTGTTTTGCGACCAGAAAAGGCATTTTGTTGCCCAGTCCAATGTCTTCAAGCAATTCGTCCAGTGAATTTTTTCCTGTAACTTTGAGTATTGCCTGTATCCGGTCTTCTTCAATATTTTCCAGATGCAAATGCATGGCTTGCAATTCTTTTTCTAATAAACGGTGCCCTAAACTAATGGCTTCTTTCTGTTTAAAATGCTTCAGATAGTTGCGAATACTGGAACGGGCTTTGGCGGTAACCACATAATTGAGCCAAAGCGGATTTGGTCTTGCCCACGATGCGGTAATGATGTCGACAGTGACACCGTTTTCCAGTTTGGTTTGCAGCGGTATCAGTTGTCTGTCGATTCTGGCGGAAACGCAGGCATTACCCAAATCGGTATGTACGGCGTAGGCAAAATCGATGATGGTCGCGCCGCGAGGTAATTTAATAATGCCACCTTTCGGGGTGAACACAAAGACTTCCTGAGGGAACAGATCTACTTTTAAGTTATCTATAAATTCCAGCGAATCACCGGCTGATTTCTGGATTTCAAGTAAATCTCTCAGCCATTCGTTGGCGCGATCCTGAAATTTTTCAGTTTTATCGTCCTCGGATTTATACAGCCAGTGTGCAGCAATACCTGATTCTGCCATGCGGTGCATTTCATGAGTTCTGATTTGAACCTCGATGGGGACGCCGTAAGGTCCGATTAATATGGAGTGTAAAGATTGATAGCCATTGGCTTTAGGCAGGGCAATATAATCTTTAAAGCGGCCGGGAATAGGCTTGTACAGGTTATGCATAACACCTAATATGCGATAACAGTCATCAACATTGTCACAAAAAATTCTGAAGGCATAGACATCAAAAACATCGGCCAACGATATTTGTTTGTTGACCATTTTCTGATAGATGCTGTAGAGATTTTTTTCCCGCCCCGCAACGTCACAATGCAACTCGGCTTGTTTCAAGCGATTTTTTATGGAGCTTTCTATGATATCGACAATTTTGCGGCGATTGCCTCGCGCTTTCTTGACTGCATTATCCAGGATGGCATGACGTCGCGGGTACATCGCCACAAAACTCAACGCTTC
>JAQTLI010000213.1 GCA_028714995.1 Methylobacter sp.
TGGGAATATAACGGCAAGCAATATGTTGGCGTTCTTTCTGGTATAGGCGGCTGGGCAGGTATCGGTATCGCTGCTGGTCTTGACACTGGCGAAGCAGCCTCAAACTCAGAAGGTTTAGGAGCAGTTGGCGCGTATAGAAGCCTAAGCTCTTACACTAAACTGGGTGGTACATTAACTGTATTTGCATTGCCTAACTAATCGATCTGATATTTTAGATTGATCATAAAAAGCCCTGGCCGATTTATCGGCCAGGGCTTTTTTTATTCTTATTTTTATCAACAGGCAAAAACTCAATGCCAACTTTTAATTTAAGTCGCATCTCTTTATGCAGTAAACTATTGTTCCTTATTGTTTGATTCACACTAGGAGATCTTGATGGGGGCGACACCTCTGATTTACAAAATATTTGCGACTTTATGCCTGACAGTAATCACATTTTCTGCTTCAGCAGGAGAGAAATTCAAAGTATGCGCTGACCCACTGAATCCGCCTTACTCCACTAAAAACAAAGACGGCTTTGAAAACAAAATTGCTGAACTGTTTGCCAAAGAGCTTGGACAAACCGTTGAGTACTACTGGCTTCCCCAACGTCTTGGATTTATCCGCAACTCCTTAAATGCACCGTTAAAAGACACCGATGTGGAAAGCAATGAATATAAATGCGATGTCATTATGGGCGTTCCTGCAGGGTACGACCTCACCTTAACAACCGATCCGTACTACCAGTCGACTTATGTGCTTCTTATCGCCAAAGGGCGCGGTTGGGATGACATTACCGATGCAGCCCAATTAGTCGATCTGCCGTTGCAAAAACAGGAAGCATTGAAAATTGCAATGTTTGACCGCGGCCCCGGAACGTCCTGGATGCAAAAAAATGGCTTACTTGACCAAGGCATCCCCTATCAAAGCATGTCGGGCGATAGTGACAATAATGTTGCCATGCAGATAGAGAAGGATCTTAAAGCGGGAAAAATTGATATGGTTATTCTGTGGGGACCTATGGCGGGTTATGTTATTTCACAAAGCCCCAAAAACAGTTATTCCATGATTCCCATGAAATCAACGCCGGACATGAAATTTGATTTCGCTATGGCTATGGGTGTTCGCAATGGCGATAAAGCAAGAAAGGAAGCCCTTAACAAGCTGATTGCGGACAAAGCCAAAGAGATTCAAGCCATCATGGCGAACTACAACATTCCTTTGCTAGCCATCCCTAAGCAGGCTGTTCATGAGGATGACGATTAATTTTCAATACTAAAGAAGGGCCGACCAGCAGGTCGCCCTTTATTCCCCTAGTGATGCAAAGGCATTATTTCCGATTAAATAGTCCAACCAGAAACGCAAACCTGGCTGCCCGTTCATGTGACAGCTGATCCCACTGGAAACGCCATTTCCAATTTCCTATCGTTGTGCCAGGGGTATTCATACGATGCTCAGAACCCAGCTCTAGAATATCCTGCATGGGAATTACCGCAAGATTTGCAACAGATGCCAATGCTGCATGTATCAAAGCGCAATGCAATGAATAAGAGGGATTGCCTAAATAATCGTTAACGTATTTTTTCTCATCCTCACTAAGCTTTTCAAACCAGCCTAAAGTTGTGTCATTATCGTGAGTACCTGTATAAACAACGCAATTCTTTTCATAATTGATTGGCAAATAAGGGTTATCAGTCCCACCACCAAAAGCAAACTGCAAAATTTTCATACCGGGTAAATTAAATTCGTCTCTTAATTCCTCGACTTCAGGGGTTATAACACCTAAATCTTCAGCGACCAATGGAATCGATCCATACGCCTCTCTTATTGCGCTCAGTAATGCTTTACCCGGCGCTTTAACCCATGCCCCGTTAATTGCAGTATCTTCAGCGGCCGATATTTCCCAGGCGGCTTCAAGACCACGAAAATGATCAATCCGAATAATATCAAACAGTTCCAGCTGAGTTTGCATCCTTTCAACCCACCAATGAAATCCGGTTTCCTCAAGATATTGCCAGTTATAATGGGGATTTCCCCAACGCTGTCCTGTTTGAGAAAAATAATCAGGCGGCACACCCGTCACAACAGACATTTCACCTGATTCATCAAGTTTAAAAACTTCCCTATTAGCCCAGACATCAGAACTGTCATAAGACACAAAAATAGGAATGTCGCCAAACAAAAACACGCCATGCTGATTGGCGTAAGCCTTTAAATCAAACCATTGCCGAAAAAACACATATTGCTCAAACTTGATGCACTCAATTTCCGCCTTTAACCGCCGTCGGGCTTCTTTAATTGCATTGGCATCTTTTTGCTTAAAATGCTCAGGCCACTGGTTCCAGCACAATTGGTTAAATTCATTCCTAAGGGCTACAAACAGCGAAAAATCATCCAGCCAAAACGCCTTTGTCTGGCAAAAATAAGCAAAGCCGTCCTTATCATGTTGTTCGGCACGCTCTAAGAACCCATCAAAAGCTTCTGCTATCAAACGTTTTTTTGAGCAGTTGCCGAAATATTCTCCTTTTTTTTCGGAGCGCTGCAGCCAGCCTCGGTCCACCAGCCAATCAATATTAATTAACGCCGGATTGCCGGCATGTGCAGACAAGCACTGATAGGGCGAATTATCCGCATGGGTCATACCTAAGGGCAGAACTTGCCATACGCTAACCCCTGAATCATGAAGGAATTTTACAAAATGATATGCTTCCTTCCCCAAATCACCCATGTCACCGGTACCCGGCAACGATGTAATATGCAGCAGGATACCTGCGCGGCGTTTGTTTAAAATATCTTTCACACTTAGTGGTCTCTATAAATGCTCAACGCCTGGTCGCATTGCCCCACCCATAACCGGAGCACCAGATCCCTGTGTAAATGACAGCGCCAGATAAGCCGGCGGCTCTTCACCCAATAATCTATACAAATTAGCTAAATTAAGCCGGAACTGTTTTTCAAAATTACTGACCGCTTCCCCGGGATTATAATCACCAAACCACCAGAACCAATCAGAACCTTCACAGACAGCCAGTTGAAGCTCGGCATCCTGAATTTGCTTGTCTGTTAACCTGCCGGATGAGATGACCTTGTCAAATACCCATTTAACGTCGCCCAGCATGTCCCAGCCGCGATTCTTGTCCGCATCCCCTATCCACGTCGAAAACGTGCCGTAAACCCAGCTGCCCGCAACCAACTTCGCCAATGGCTTAACTTCAACCTTATTTTGCAGACACTCCGAAAAAGTAGTCAATTCAATATCCGGATGAACAGCCAATCGCTGATACAAGGCACTGAGGAAATAATAGCCGTTAGCTGGAAAATATTCCCAAGCGTTCTCGCCATCCATGATGATTGAAACCACCGCGTCGTCGGATTCATGTGCCGCAATATTTTGCAGATGATGAATCAAATCACCCACAGCATCATCGGCATGCCACTTTGAATATTCAAAACCTATAAGGTCGGACAAGCCGTCATCCCGGAAAAAACAGGCTATATTTGTTTTTTTGAGTTTAAACGGATGGTGAGTTCCTGATGGTTTCTCGTTTTCAGGAATACTCAAGCTATTACGCAACACAGAACCGCCACTCGCTGCCCAATCAAAGCTAAAATCGCCCAGTATTTTCAGGGTCAGGTCACTAATACTGCCTTCTGAAGGCCAGCACCCCTTAGGTTTAAATCCAAACAATCGCTTAAAGGTCTGCACCCCTTTCTCAAGATGCCATTTGACCCGCTCTTCTCCTCCCGGATAAGCATCCAGCTCCGGCAAGGGAGCATTCGGTATAGCCTCATGAGTAGAATTCAAGTCCAGCAAAAGCGGCATGATGGGATGCGCATAAGGCGTTACTGAAAGTTCAATCTGCCCTTTTCTAGCCAAGACCTTGTATCTGCAGATCACATTGGCCAATTGCTCACCTATGATTTCTATGATCTCTACCCTTTCGTGCAAGGTGTAACCTGAACCTTTCTCTATTAAGCGCTTTACTCTGCTATCCGTTAATTTTACAGTTTCACCCATCCAGACCAGGTGATACCAAACCAGCATATCGCTGATAAATTGGGAATTGACATAACGTAAAGAATCGTAATGCTGATCAAGCCATTCAGCCATCTCAACCAGCTTTTTAAACGCCGGATAACGGTTTATTTGCCTTTCCCTGTTCGCCCGCATGCAGTCTTTAACCAATTTCATGCGTTCTTCAGTATCGGAGGGAATGCTGGGGTCAGCCAGAGCCGCCAACAAAGGGTCAGTAATAGAAATGCCGTCATGCAAATAACAGGCAACCTGTCTGGCATATTCTTCAATTTGTTCCAGAAGAATAGGCGCAAAATTCACTACCGCTTTGGCCTTTGGCACGGCTTCCAAATGAGCAACCATGTCCACATAGTCTTTAATGACATGCAGATACGTCCAAGGCAACTTATATTCTCCTGTTTGTAAATCCCTGTATTCAGGCTGGTGCATGTGCCAGCACAATACTAATTTCAACTTTTTCTTCTTATCTAACATAGTGTCTTCTTAATCCCAACATATCCGGCGTTACTAAAACGACCCCACCCGGGCTGACATGAAATCTTTTTTCATCCTCTGCCCTATTTTCGCCGATTATAGTGCCTTCCGGAATTTCACAGCCCTTTTCCAGAATCGCCTTGGTTATACGGCAATGACGACCAATATTAACTTCCGGCAAAACAATAGTATCTTGCAAGATCGTATACGAATTAACTCGAACATTTGAAAACAACAAGGAATGCCTGACTTTTGAACCGGAAATCACACAGCCTCCTGAAACCATGGAGTCAACCGCCTGACCTCGTCTTTTGTCGCTATCAAAAACAAATTTGGCCGGTGGGGTTTGTGCCTGATAAGTCCATATTGGCCAGGTTTTATCATATAAATTCAAATCCGGCTTTACCCCTATCAATTCCATGTTGGCAGACCAGTAAGCATCTATAGTACCTACATCACGCCAGTAACTTTGCACCCCACTTTGCAAGTCCAAAAATGGATAAGCATTGACTATATATTTATCAATAACAGATGGAATAATATCCATGCCAAAATCGCGAGTTGAGCCTTTGGTATCGGCATCTTTAATCAACTGTTCATACAGAAAATCGGCATTGAAAATATAAATACCCATAGAGGCTAATGCGGTATCTGTTCTACCTGGCATAAGCGGAGGATTTTCCGGTTTTTCTACAAAAGCTCTAACCCGTCGGTTTGCATCGACATCCATGACACCAAAAGCCGTTGCATCTTGCAGCGAAACTTCTATACAGCCGATGGTTAAATCCGCATTTTTTGAAGCATGATCGGCAAGCATCGCACCATAGTCCATTTTATAGATATGATCCCCGGCAAGTACTAAAACATATTCAGGCTGGCGACTACGCAGAATATCAATATTCTGAAAAACAGCGTCAGCAGTACCCTTGTACCAGGAATCATCAGCATGTCTTTGCTGCGCTGGCATCAAATCGACATATTCACCAAATTCGCCGCGCAAAAACCCCCATCCTTGCTGAATATGGCGAATTAAAGAATGCGCCTTATATTGCGTCAAAATACCTATCTTGCGGATACCCGAATTCATGCAGTTGGACAACGGAAAATCAATAATGCGAAACTTGCCACCGAATGGTACAGCGGGCTTGGCGCGCCATTCAGTCATATCCTTCAACC
>JAQTLI010000214.1 GCA_028714995.1 Methylobacter sp.
GGCTTGAGAAATACCAAAACCCAGTTGCGTCATATCTTCCGTGCGGGTACTAAAGCTATCAACCGGCAGACTCATGGCATTGAAACTGATTTGAGGATCGGGCAAGCTGCCTTCCTGCGACGGAATTGCGGCCATCGCCTTGGCACGAGCCAGCATTTGCGCCAGATTAGGGTTATCTTGAACAACTTTTTGGGTTGCTGTATCAAGCATTAATGGCGTTTGCTCTGTAGCGGCGGCCACGCTGCAGGTAAAAAACAGTAGCGCCAGAAGATGCTTTAATCCGAAAAAGAATGGCATGGTCGTCCTCGCAATTAGGTTTTATAGCATCGGCAAACAACGAGACTTACCGGCACACTGAGGAAAGCGCTGTGCTAACCAATCGTTGGCCATCTTGATTAGTTGGGTTTCATGTCAAAGCAGACCCGACGACTACTGCGTATGATTAACCTTCCGAGAGTCGCTAATCCCCAAAATCACACTAATTTCTTCAAAACCGTGCGGAGGATACCGCCGTCCCGATAGTATTGGATTTCTATCGGCGTATCAATACGGCTTATGGTTTTAAAGATCGTGACGGTTCCATCAGGCGCCGTTGCAGAAACATTAATTTCCTGTTGCGGTGCCGATGTATCGGAAATATCGATAGCAAAAGTTTCTACTCCGGTTAATTTCAAGCTTTTAGCCGATTCACCTTTCGCAAATTGCAGCGGCAAAATACCCATGCCGATCAGGTTGCTGCGGTGGATTCTTTCGTAACTCTCGGCGATGACCGCTTTTACGCCCTGCATAAACGGGCCTTTTGCCGCCCAGTCGCGGGACGAGCCGGAGCCGTATTCCTTGCCGGCAAGGATGCACAGCGGTATGCCGGCATCTTTATATTTCATCGCGGCATCAAAAAAAGTCATCCGTTCGCCAGTTGGATGATAGACCGTAACATTGCCTTCAACGCCCTGAACCAGCAGGTTTCGAATGCGGATATTAGCGAAGGTACCCCGACTCATTAGCTGATCGTTGCCCCGGCGCGAACCGTAACTGTTCCAGTCTTTTTGCTCTATGCCCTTCCCCAAAAGGTATAACGCCGCAGGAGAACCGGGGGCAATTTGACCTGCCGGTGAAATGTGATCGGTGGTGACGGAATCGCCGAACAGGGCCAGCACCCGCATGCCGGTAAGCGGGCGTATCTCTTGTCGATCTGGGGTCAGCCCTTCAAAGAACGGCGGTTTTCTGATGTAGGTCGATTTCTCGTTCCATGCATACAGTTCGGTGCCGCTGACTTCCACCTTCTGCCATGCCTTGGTGCCGGTAAAAACATCTGCATAACGTTCCCGGAACATCTCCGGCGTTACAAACTGCCTGATCACTTCAGCCACTTCCCAAGGCTCAGGCCAGATGTCTTTCAGGTAAACCGGCTTGCCATCCCTGCCCTCGCCAAGAGGTTCGCGGGTAATATCCAGTGCAGTTGACCCCGCCAGCGCATAGGCAACGACCAGCGGCGGAGAGGCCAGATAGTTGCTCTTGGTAAGCGGATGCACGCGCCCTTCAAAATTCCTGTTTCCTGACAGCACCGCTGAAACGACCAGATCGTTTTCCAGTATCGCTTTTTCAACGGATTCATCCAGCGGACCGGAGTTGCCGATGCAGGTGGTGCAGCCATAGCCCACCAGATAGAAGCCAAGCTGCTCCAGAAAACCAAGCAGGCCTGACTGCTTTAGGTAATCCGTTACCACCAACGAGCCGGGAGCCAGCGAGGTTTTGACATAGTTTTTAACTTTCAGGCCCCGCTCTACCGCCTTTTTGGCAACCAGACCTGCTGCCAGCATGACAGACGGGTTGCTGGTATTGGTACAGGAGGTGATCGCTGCGATGACGACTGCGCCATGGGTGATTTTCTCATGTGCATCATTCCTCGACACGATGCCGCTGCGTTCCAGATCCTGCCCAGACAACCCCATGCCCTTGATGCCAACCGGTGTGGTCAGGGTTTGCCGGTATGTCGGCCCTACCTGGCTGAGGGAGATGCGGTCTTGCGGACGCTTAGGGCCTGCAAGCGAAGGCTCAATGGTGCCGAGATCGACTTCCATGAGCTGCGTGAATTCGGGGTCCGGCGTACTGTCGGTGCGGAACAGTCCCTGTTCCTTGGCATAACGCTCGGTAAGGTCGATCAGCTCCGCACTGCGCCCGGTGAGGCGCATGTAACTGAGGGTCTCGTCATCGACAGGAAAGAAACTCACCGTCGAACCCTGCTCAGGCGCCATATTACTGAGGGTGGCCCGATCCGGAATGCTCAAGTTGGTCAGCCCGGCGCCGTAAAACTCAATGAACTTCCCTACCACACCAAAGTCCCTGCAAAGCTCCGTAATGCGCAGCACCAGATCCGTAGCGGTAACGCCCGGCGGCAGCATTCCGGTCAACTTAATGCCGACGACATCGGGAACCAGCATGTAGATGGGCTGATCCAGCATCACCGCTTCGGCCTCAATGCCACCGACACCCCAGCCGAGCACGCCCAGCCCATTGATCATGGGCGTATGCGAATCGGTGCCGACGCAGCTGTCGGGATAACAAACGTTATTCTTGTTACGGAAGACAACGTGCGCAAGGTATTCGAGGTTTACCTGATGAACGATACCTGTAGAAGGAGGCACCACGCGGAAATTTTGAAATGCCGATTGCCCCCATTTAAGGAACTCATATCTTTCGGCATTTCTTTCAAATTCGACAGTTTCGTTCAATAACAGTGCGTTGGCCTTGCCGAAATAATCCACCTGCACGGAGTGATCAATCACCAGGTCACAGGGAATCAAGGGATTGATTTTTTTCGGATCACCGCCCAGCTGCTTCGTGGCATCCCGCATTGCGGCCAGATCCACGAGGGCCGGTACGCCGGTAAAATCCTGCAATATCACCCGGGCCGGTTTGAAAGGTATTTCATATCGGGTGCCTTGCGTCTGCCAGTTGGCGACGCTCAAGACATGCTCTTGCGTAATTATGTCGCCGTCGCAGTTGCGCAATAAAGATTCAAGCAGGATTTTTATCGTGTGTGGTAGTCGTGAAACATTGGCAGCGCCGAAAGCCTCAAGACGAGACAAGGAATAGTACGAAACCGAGCCGATACTATCTGCTTTCAGTTGTTGACGCGCACCAAATGGATCGTGATTAATCATGATAGAAACCTCCCTGCTGGGCTCGAAAATATTAATATCCAGAAGCAGCTTTAATCCGGATCTGTTGTTGCGTCAAGGTTTTTGATTCCATCTTGAGATGAGAGCCCGGCAATCTCAACCAGCAAGAAGTTTTCTATTCAAACAGGCAAAAAACCGTTATATTCAAATTTCATTCATTCTGACTTAGGAGGCTATCATGGCTAACACCGGAATCGATAATAACGCAGTGGTCAAGGTACTGAATAAAATTCTGGAAACGGAATTGGCCGGCGTTGTTCGTTACACTCATTATGCATTAATGGTTTTTGGCTACAACCGCATCCCCATTGTTTCCTGGTTGCACGGCCAGGCAACCGAGTCCTTAAGTCACGCTAACGAAGCGGGTGAATTGATCACCCATCTGGACGGTCATCCTTCTTTGGGCATCGGCTCGTTACTGGAAACCCATCGCCACGATATCGGCGATATCCTGCGGGAGTCGCTGGATCATGAAGCACTGGCATTATCCGCCTATAATGAATTACTGGAACTTGTTAATGGGCGGCACGTTATGCTTGAGGAATATGCCCGCCGCATGATCGCCAAAGAGGAAATGCATCTGGGGGATGTGCGCAAGATGCTAAAAAAAGCCTAACGAATAATCTAAGCATTTCGTCGGCATCCGGAAAACCGCACCCAGCATTGGCTTTGCAAATCATGAAAAAGAAATCAGGCGATACCCGCACAGAGACCGACTCTTTCGGCCCTATACAAGTGCCAGCCGATAAATATTGGGGAGCGCAAACCCAGCGCTCCCTGATTAACTTCAAAATCGGCAATGAACGCCTGCCTCGCCCTTTGATCCGCGCGCTGGGCATCGTCAAGCGTTGCGCCGCGCTATCAAACATCGCGCTGAATAACATCGATGAGAAAATCGGCTACGCTATAGCTGATGCGGCTCAGGAGGTTATTGACGGCAATAGGGATGACAACTTTCCCCTTGTCGTCTGGCAGACCGGCTCCGGCACCCAGTCCAACATGAACGTTAACGAGGTGATTTCCAATCTGGCCATTGAGCGCCTTGGCGGCGCTTTGGGATCTAAAACACCGGTTCATCCGAACGATCACTGCAACCGCAGCCAGTCTTCAAATGATGCCTTCCCAACGGCCATGCATATCGCTACGGTCGAGCAGTTGCACCACTTGTTGATCCCATCGCTTCAGCACTTGCATCGTGCACTTTCCGACAAATCCCAGTCATGGCGTGAAATAATCAAGATTGGCCGAACCCACTTGCAGGATGCAACTCCGCTGACACTGGGCCAGGAGTTTTCCGGCTATGCCGCTCAGGTGCAACTGGGTATCGACCGAATTAACGGCAGTCTCAAACGGCTGTATCCTCTGGCACAAGGCGGCACTGCCGTGGGCACCGGCCTGAACTCAAAACCGGGTTTTGGCGACCAGTTTGCCGAAGAAGTCGCGAAGTTTACCCAGCTTCCTTTTGTCTCTGCGCCCAATAAATTCGAGGCACTGGCCGCGCATGACGCCATGGTGGAAATCTCCGGTGTGTTAAATACCATCGCCGTCAGCCTCACTAAAATAGCCAATGATATTCGCCTGTTGAGCTCAGGCCCGCGCTCCGGCATCGGGGAACTCTGGCTGCCAGAAAATGAGCCCGGCTCGTCCATCATGCCGGGCAAGGTGAATCCGACTCAATGTGAAGCGATGACGATGGTTTGCGCGCAAGTCATGGGTAATCACACTACCGTCACCTTTGCCGGAGCGCAAGGACATTTGGAGCTCAATGTTTTCAAGCCGGTCATAATTTATAACGTGCTCCAGTCTATCCGTCTTATCGGCGATGCCGCCATGAGTTTCACTGACCATTGCGTTGCGGGCATTGAGCCCAATGTTGACCGTATTGCCGAGCTTATGGAAAATTCGCTGATGCTGGTAACCGCTCTTGCCCCGCGTATCGGTTACGACAATGCTGCAAAAATCGCAAAACTGGCTTTGAAAAATCGCAGCTCGTTGCGTGTTGAGGCAGTCTCCGGCGGTTTTGTGACCGAAGAGGAATTCGACAAACTCATCCGTCCGGAAGAAATGATTTTTCCAAAATAATGAACAAAAGGAATATCATTAGGCACTTTTGATAAAAAAATAAAGAGGAATAAACCATGCATGTAACTTACGAACTAGCTGAACAGGCAATGGCTGCGGCAATTGCCGAGTCCAAAAAAATCGGTACGCAGATGTGTATCGCTGTAGTGGATTCCGGCGCAGACTTAAAGGCGTTCGTGAGAATGGACAATGCCTGGGTAGGCAGTGTGGACATCGCCATCAAGAAAGCCAAAACCGCTTGTTTCTTCGCCATGAACACGGGACAAATCGGTCAGCTATCGCAACCGGGTGGCCCGCTTTACGGGATTGAGCATTCTAACGACGGCCTGATTACCTTTCCTGGCGGCGTTCCTATCGTTGACAAGGATGGCGTTCTCATTGGAGCTGTCGGGGTCA
>JAQTLI010000215.1 GCA_028714995.1 Methylobacter sp.
ACGCATCGCCGCAGCTGATTGAACCCACTTCGCCAGTCGCATTGGCATCAACGACCGCACCCGCATTTTTGGGGTTGAAAAAATGTTCTTTAACTTTGTCTGAATAGTCCCACATGGTTTTATCCTCGAATTGAATTTGCTGATGCGTTAAGAACAGGTTTTAGTTCCGGTGCTGTCGGCACTGGTATTAAACGAAGTGCCGCAAGCGCAGCTTTTAGCCGCATTGGGGTTGGTAAACTTGAATCCCGAACCGTCGATGCTGTCGAGAAAGTCGACGGACATGCCGTCAAGCATTGGCATACTGGCCGGATCGATAAACACTTTCACCTCGCCGCAATCAATGACGGTATCTTCCGGCGTGTGGTTGCCTTCGAGTTTCAATCCGTATTGATAACCTGAACAACCGCCGTCGGTGACTTCTATCCGTAAACCTGCTGTAGGTATTCCCGAGCTGGCAATAAAGCGGCCGACAGCCGTTATGGCCTTTTCTGTTAATGTAATCATATAAAGTCTCCTGAATAATTTGGCATCGTTCTTGTAAATACTTATAGCAACCTGTATGCCATTTCGTTATTTATTTGTAATTGATTGTTTAATAAGGCATTAAAAAACAGCCAGGCAATAAATGGCGCACTATCAGACAGGTTTTAATCACACAATCAGCTGACTAATGTAAGCTTTGCTACAAAATAAACGGAGATAGAAAATGAATGTAGAAGAATTAGAGTTAGGCGATGTAGTCTATGCAGCGAAGACGATTACTGACGATGGCTCAATACCCGGTGGTGCCGAAGGCAAAATATTAGCCGAAGCCGGAACTCGTGGTGTTATTACCCTGATTGGGCATGTGGAGGAAGAACCGAGTCGCAGCGTTTTTCTGGTGCGCTTTGAAGATAAAGACATGAATCTAGGTAGTCCGGTTGGTTGCTGGGTTGAAGATTTGGCTATGGAGCCTAAGCTGATTAACTAACTGATGTTATGTAATAGCTAAAAAATTTCACCACGAAGACACGAAGAGCACGAAGCTTTATGTTTTTTGCAGGGGCCGGACGGGCTATGTTGCCCCGTCCGAAACGTTTTGCGTTGGTTAAGGGTAACCACTTTGCTTGGGCATCGCAGAAACGTTAGGAGCGGAGTTGCAAACCCCGCTCCGCTTGGCCCGAAGTTTATGTTTTTTCTTCGTGTCCTTCGTGTCTTCGTGGTGATTAAAAATGCCTAACTCTGGTGTGTTTCATGGAAATGACCTTAATTGTAGCAATGGGAAAAAGCCCTCCCTCTTTAGAAAATGGCTGATCCTCCATATATTTAACCCATTATGAATAAGCAAACTCAAACCGTTCTAAACTACCACAATCGCACCAAACATCAGTTGGAGCGATATGCAAAGGGCCCGGAATCACTTGATTGGGAAGACCAACCCGATCAATTTCGGCATTTTTCCGGTTGCGATATTGTCACGCTGCCAAAACCTGGGGCCGAACTTGAACCGTTGTTTACCGATCTGGATAATCCTCAGTCGATAGTGCCCATGCCACTTGATATGGGCAGTGCCGGTTTATTACTGGAATTAGCCTTTGGCCTGTCAGCATGGAAACAATTCGGCCCGAGTCGCTGGGCATTACGCTGCAATCCTTCCAGCGGTAACCTGCACCCGACAGAAGCTTATTTGCTTAGCACCGGCTATGACTTTATTAAATCAGGCGTTTACCACTATGTCAGTCATGATCATAGCCTTGAACAGCGTTGTCGGTTTCCCGACAATTTCCCCGACTCCGGCATACTGATCAGCTTATCTTCAGTCCATTGGCGGGAAGCCTGGAAATACGGCAAGAGAGCTTTCCGCTATTGCCAGCATGATATAGGCCATGCCTTGGGAGCATTGCGATACGCGGCAGCGACGCTGGGCTGGTCTGTTAAACTACTCGCTGAATGGTCGGATGAGGACATCGCCAAGCTATTAGGGCTTGATCGAGAGGATTTCAAACAACAGGAACATGAATCCCCCGATATTATTTGTCGGATTAATACGCATGCCGACAGCAAGCCATTAGATACCAAAGCTCTGATAGAAGCCGCGCAATCGGGAGCCTGGTTTGGGAAAGCCGATAGCCTTCGCGCCTATCATATGTATAAGTGGCCGATCATTGATGAAGTCTCAACTGCCGCAAGCAAACCGCAAACTGAAGAACCTGAGCGGCAAGCCGTCCGGCAGCAAGCTATAGAATCATCCTGCACAAAAACCGCAACGGAAATCATCCGCCAACGCCGCAGTGCGCAACAGTTTGACGGCAAAATGTCGCCGTTGCCACAGACTGACTTTTACCGAATACTGGCTGCCATTTTGCCGACCACAGCCGCATTCGAACTATGGCGTTGGCCACCCAAAATTCACCTGTTTATTTTTGTCCATCGCGTTGAAGGCTTAGCTCCCGGCATCTATGCACTGCCTCGACATAACGATGCCCTGGAAAAATTGCAGGCGGCAACCTTGGCTGATTTCGATTGGCAGAAAGTGTCTGAAGAAATACCGCTTTACCATTTGCTTTCAGGGGATTGCAAGCAGATTGCCAAAACGCTTTCCTGCCATCAACCTATCGCCAGCGACAGCGCCTTCAGCCTGGCAATGGTTGCAGAATTTGGCGAACCTATCGAAGCGGCACCCTGGCTTTACCGCCACTTGTTCTGGGAATGCGGCTTGATAGGCCAAACGCTATACCTGGAAGCGGAAGCGGCAGGCATTCGCGGCACCGGTATCGGCTGTTACTTTGATGACAGCGTGCATGAGACTTTAGGCATCAAGGACGATAAATTCCAAAGCCTGTATCATTTTACGGTAGGCAAACCACTGGAAGATAAACGAATAGAAACGTTATCGGCTTATGGGCATTTAAACGATGTAGTGTAGGGCGAAGCTCTAGCTTCCAATATCGAATTCCCAAGCTAGGAGCTTGGGAACTTGCGAAACAAAGATGAAGCGATATTCCGGGCGAACCTACATGAGTTGACCTGCCTGCTGGCCTACGCGATCTCTTGAGGATGGCTTTTACATTTGCGATTGTAAATAATTTTGTAAACTTACTTTTTCAATCAATTCAAGCTGGGTTTCCAACCAGTCGATATGCTCTTCTTCAGACTCCAGAATATGAGCAAAAACTTCACGCGAAACAAAATCGCTCACTTTCTCGCAATAAGCAATCGCTTCTCTGAGCAAAGGCACTGCAATTTGCTCAAGTTTTAAATCGCAGCTGAGCATTTCCTTCGGATTTTCACCGATCATCACTTTACCGATATTTTGCACGTTAGGCAGTCCTTCAAGAAAAAGAATTCTCTCGATAATTTGATCAGCATGTTTCATTTCATCAATGGATTCGTGATATTCCTTTTCGTTAAGTTTTTTAAATCCCCAATTTTTGTACATTCTGGCATGGAGAAAATACTGGTTGATCGCTGTCAATTCATTTTCCAGCGCTTTATTGAGGAACTCGATAACTTTTGTGTCGCCTTTCATGGTGGTTTCCCTTTAAATAATCGTTATGGATTGATTTGTTGCAGAAGGTAATGGTTGAACGTGTGCCATTCTTTGCTCAAGCAAAGCGATGACTTCTTTATTGCATTTTCCGCAATCTTTACCTATCCCGAAACAATGGGTAAGTTTTTTTCGCGTACACACGCCATTTTCAATAGCCGTTAAAATCTGCGAGTCGGTGACAGCTTTACAAACACATATATACATGGCTGTTGCCTAGCGTCTTCGCCGCTGTACCGTTTGCGGATCGGCAGTGATTTGACGATAAATTTCTACCCTGTCTCCATCCTTTACAGGAGTATCCAGCGGGGTAATTTTGCCGAAGATGCCCACTTTTTGGCTGCTCAGGTTTATCTCGGGATAAAGCTTTAACACGCCGGACAGGTTGATGGCTTCTTCTATGGTGCTGTCATCCGGCACTTCCAGACGCATCCATAGTTGTCTATCGGATTCTGCGTAGCAAACTCCAACATTCATGGTTTCTCCTCTGCGAGGGTTGTGGTTAATACGGTTACCGATACTTTTCTTTGTGCGATTTTTTGGTCTATCAGGCGTTTACCGACAATCAGGAAAGCCAGCATGATGAAGCCGCCGGGCGGTAGCGCCATTAATAAAAAGCCTTTGTAGTTGGGAATGACGGTGACTTCCAGAAACCTGAATGACTCGCCCAGCAGCAATGACGCATTGGCGAATAGCGTGCCCGACGCACTTATTTCTCTTGCCGCACCGAGCGCGACCAGGACGAGGGTAAAACCCAAACCCATCATCAGGCCATCCCACAGCGCATGTCTGACCGGCTGCTTGGAGGCAAAGGCTTCGGCGCGGCCTAGTAATGCGCAGTTGGTGACGATTAACGCAATGAACAAGCCCAGCACCTTATAGAGTTCATGCGCCCAGGCATTCATTAAAATATCGACCAAGGTCACCAGAGCAGCGATCAGCAGCACGAAAATCGGGATACGGATTTCGCTGGGGATTAAATGCCGCGCCACTGAAATAAGGCCGTTGGACGCTATGATAACCACCAGCGTGGCAAGGCCCATGCCTAAGCCGTTGGTTGCCGTTCCGGTCACCGCCAGTAATGGGCAAAGCGCCAGGTTTTGCCCGAAAACGATGTTGTTGTTCCAAATGCCGTCGGCGGCGATTTTACGATAGGTTTCCGATAGAAACATGATGATGCCCTCAAGGATTAATCAGCTGGTCTTGGTGCGCTTTGAATAACTGCAAGCCGCGATATATCGCTTGCACCGACTTGCGCGGGGTGATGGTCGCTCCTGCAAACTGGTCGAATTCTCCACCGTCTTTTTTAACCGCCCATTTTGCCGGTGCCAAGTTGTCCAGGGAGCGTCCGGTAAACTTTAATATCCAATCCGACTTTGCGACTTCTATTTTATCGCCCAGGCCGGGGGTTTCCTTGTGGCTGAGCACCCGCACGCCCAAAATATTGCCGTCGCGGTCTATGCCCATGATCATATTGATTGCGCCGGAATAGCCGTCGGGGGCGGTAAATTTAAAACATACGGCGGTGACTTGACCGGACTTTTTAGCGATATAAACCGTGGTTTCGTTTGTGCCGATATTGTATTCGGCGGATGGAATGTTCAGCGTATCTTGGAGCATGTCATTGTCGTAAAGAGCGGCGGGTACGACTTCTTCAAGGGATTTTTTCAAGTCTTCATCGAGTCGCCGTTGGATAGTGCCTTCGGTACTGCAATTGGTCACGCCCAGCAGCACACTGGCAATCAAAGCGAATCCCGCCAAAACCCCTGTTTGAAATTCCAGTTTAGGTCTGAGCCGTGCCAGATTCGACGGCTCCAGCCAGTTTTTCAGGAATTCCCGGTAAACCGCAATTTTTTCTTTCAGGCGTTCGATGGTTGCTGGGTCAAGTTTCATGGCTTACGCTCGGGTTCAAGATTTTGGTATTTCAAGGGGCTTGCCTTTGCGGTCGCGTCCGTAGATTCGAGGACGAATGTAATGATCGATCAGCGGTGTTGCAGAGTTCATCAACAGCACGGCAAAACCCGCTCCCTCGGGATACGCGCCCCAGGTACGGATAACGAAAATCAGCAGCCCGCAACCCGCGCCGAACACCAGCTGTCCTGTAGGCGT
>JAQTLI010000216.1 GCA_028714995.1 Methylobacter sp.
CGTGCCGGTCATGGATGTGCTTGTTGAATATCCGGGCGCTTCCAGCGAAGAAGTTGAAAAACTGGTGTCCACGCCGCTGGAGGTTTTGCTCAAACAGCTTGAAGGTGTGGAATATGTGTATTCCATTTCCAAACCCGGGGCGGCGCTTGTTACCGTGCGTTATTTCGTCGGGCAGGATTTTGAAGACAGTCTGGTCAAGACCTGGGACAGGATCATGTCCAACCAGAACTTGATTCCTCCGGGCGTCACCCACTGGAAAGTGTCGCCGGTTGAAATCGACAACGTGCCTATCGTGCTGCTGACACTTTCCGCGCAGAACAATAATTACGATTCGATGGCCTTGCGCCGTATCGCCGATGAGCTGATTATTTCCCTTAGAGGTGTCGGCGATGTCGGTAAAAGCTGGGTTGTCGGCGGCGAACAGCGACGGGTATCGATTTATGCCAACCCTGCCTCACTGGCTGCGCATGGCGTAACGTTGCTTGAAATTACCCAGGCGCTGGCTGATGCCAACGTCAATCTGCAAATCGGCAGTATTGAACGCGGCAACCGTGAAATTCTGTTGGAAGCCGGGCCGCATTTTGGGTCATCGGAAGAAGTAGGCGCGACCATCATTAAAAGCGTTGCGGGGCGACCTGTTTACCTGCGCGATGTGGCGCGTGTTGAAGATGGCCCGGCCGATGTCGATCATTACACCCGCATCGGCTTTGGTCCAGCTGTCGATGAAATGCCCACGATAGGCAATGCCACCGGTAACAAGCCGCAAGTTGGGCAAGAACGCCAGATGGTGACCATTGCCGTCGCCAAACGTAAAGGGAGCAATGCCGTCGACGTCGCCGAAGCCGTTATCACCACTGCGGAAATGCTGCACGGTACGCTGGTCCCGGAAGATGTTTTGCTGAGCATTAGTCGCGATTATGGTGAAACCGCTAACCACAAAGTCAACGAACTGGTTAAGCATTTGAGTTTTGCGATCGTGATTATCGTGGTGTTGCTGGCCTTTTCGCTGGGGCTGAAAGAGTCGTTTATCGTTTCGATCGCCGTGCCGATGACCTTGGCGCTGACCTTGTTGCTGGACTATATTTCCGGTTACACCATCAACCGAGTCACCCTGTTTGCTTTGATCCTGTCACTGGGCCTGCTGGTTGACGACCCGATAGTCGATGTCGAAAACATCCACAGGCACTATAAATTACGCAAGGAATCGCCGCTGGATGCACTGTTGACGGCGGTCGATGAAGTCAGGCCGCCAACCATTCTGGCGACTTTCACCGTGATCGTGTCATTTCTGCCAATGTTTTTTATCACTGGCATGATGGGGCCGTATATGGCGCCGATGGCTTTTAACGTGCCGATAGCGATGATCGTTTCCCTGATTGTCGCCTTTACCGTGACGCCTTGGGCGAGTTTCAAACTGCTGCAAAGCGAATACCACAAGCATAGCGATGAAGCGCCGTTGGAGCTTAAACAAACCTTCATCTACCGGACGTATCGCGCCGCACTTGGCCCGCTTCTGGAAACATCGAAACGTGCAAAGTTATTCTTGCTGGTCGTGCTGATAGCCTTTGTGGCCTCAACCATGCTGGCCATCACCCGTGCCGTTCCGCTCAAGTTATTGCCGTTCGATAATAAAAACGAACTGCAGATCATGATCGATATGCCGCGCGGCTCAACGCTTGAACAAACCGATGAAGTCGCGCGCGCCCTGGGCAGCTATCTGGCTACCGTCAACGAAGTCACCGATTATCAAACCTATACCGGTCTGGCCTCACCGATGGACTTTAACGGCATGGTGCGCCACTATTATCTGCGCAGCGGCGGTTATGTGGGTGAAGTCAGGATCAATTTATTGGCTAAAGACCGGCGGGAGCAACAATCGCATGAAATAGCCTTGCGCATGCGGCCTGAAATAGAACGGCTCGGCAAACAATACGGCGCAAACCTTAAAATTATCGAAATTCCGCCGGGGCCGCCGGTGCTTTCCGATCTGGTCGCTGAAGTCTACGGCCCGCCTGAAGCCAGTATTGACAGCCTGGTCGCCGTATCCAAGCGCGTCAGGGCTGATATGGAAAAAACCGAAGGCGTGGTTGATGTCGATGATTTTTCCGAAACGCAACATGACAAGGTCCATTTCCACCTGGATCGGGAGAAAGCCGCCTTGTCCGGCATCAGCGTCGCGCAAGTTGCAGAAACCCTGCGCATCGCAGCCGCAGGCCAGAACGTCGGCATCGTTCATTTAGACAGCGAACGTCAACCGCTGGAAATCACTCTGCAACTACCGCGTGCACTCCGTTCGTCTGTTGCCGATTTACTGGCTTTGCGCGTTAAAACCGGGCAGGGTGATTTGATACCGCTAAGTGAAATAGGCAGTGCCAATATAGAAACTGAAGACCAGCCTATTTTTCACAAGAACTTGCAACGGGTGAACTATGTCATTGCCGGAATGGCGGGACGAAGCCCCGTGGAGGCCGTTTTCGATTTGAATGATGTCATGGACGAACGCCCGTTGCCGAAAGGCTATACCGCTGAACTGGCAGGTGAGGGCGAATGGAAAATCACCGTCGATGTGTTTCGTGATCTTGGCCTGGCTTTTGCGGCCGCATTGGTGATGATCTATGTTCTGCTGGTCGGGCAAACCGGATCGCTGAGCGTGCCGCTGGTGATGATGATCGCGATCCCGCTGACCGTTATCGGCATCATGCCGGGCTTCTGGGTGTTAAATCTATTTGCTTCGCCAATTGCAGGTTATCCCAACCCGATTTATTTCACCGCCACCGCGATGATCGGCATGATTGCATTGGCGGGTATCGTGGTGCGTAACTCGATTATCCTGATCGATTTTATCGAGCGCATCCGCGCCCGTGCCGATGTTACGCTGGCAGAAGCCCTGATTGAAGCCGGTGCAATACGCTTGCGGCCCATATTCCTGACCGCCGGAGCGGCCATGTTAGGTTCGTTTGTGATTATCTTGGATCCGATCTTTTCAGGACTGGCATGGAGTTTTATCTTTGGTATTTTTGCCTCAACCTTGTTTTCCTTGTTAGTGATTCCGGTGGTTTATTTTTTGATTAACAAAGAAGAGCCAGCGTAGGGTGTGCTGACGACTGCATGGATGCAGGAGGTAGAGCACCAAAAGTAGGCGCTTTAGGCGACGCAGGAGCAGTTGCCGAGGAACGAAGCGCATCAATCGCGAGAGATGTGCTTCATTTTGTTCAGACATCCTACCCGCTTGTTTAATTCCCCTCTCCCCCTATCCATCAGGAGAGAGGGTTAAGTCTCAGTGATTTTAGGGTTTTTCGATACGCTAAATAGTTCTAATTTTTTAGTCTTCAGTCAGACGTATCACTTCCCGCGCCGCTCAATCATGCTGTACAGAGCCATTCCGGCCAGCATCGATGCAACAAATATCAAGGCTTTGGGTTGTCCTGCCGCTGCACTTACAACAGCAGGTCCGGGGCAAAATCCTGAAAGCCCCCAGCCGATTCCAAAAACCAGACTGCCTATTAACAAACCTTTATCCAGCTCGTTTGCAGAGGACAACCGCATGGGCGCACCCAACAAGCTGCGCTGACGTTTTTTGGCGATAGAAAAGGCAATAGCTCCAACCAGAATGGCGCCTCCCATGACGAATGCCAGAGACGGGTCCCAGGCTCCGGCCAAATCCAGAAAAGCTATGATCTTCGACGGGTCAGTCATGCCGGAGATAATGAGGCCCAGGCCAAACAACAGGCCAACGAGAAAAGCATTAAAATTCAACATGATTATAGCCCCAACAAGTGGCGAGTCAGATAGACGGTGATAAAACCACCCATCATGAAAGTCAGTGTTGCGGCAATGGAGCGTATTGATCCGCGAGAAATGCCGCAGACGCCATGGCCGCTTGTGCATCCTGATGCGTAGCTGGTCCCCAAGCCCACCAGTAGACCGGCAATGATCAATTGTGTGGATCCCGTTTCGATAGTCGCTGAGGGAAGGTTTGAGGCAATCTGATAGACATAAGGCGCAATTACCAGTCCGAGCAGAAACAACACCCGCCAAGCCTTGTCTCCCTTATCTGCCTGAAGCAGGCCACCCAATATCCCGCTGATGCCGGCAATCCGTCCATTTAATAACACAAACATTCCAGCGGCTATGCCAATCAATAAGCCACCTGAGAGGCCGGCAATATATGTTTCATGAGTGAAATCAGAAAAGGTTATATTCATTCAGGTTTTCTTAAAATAAAGGGTTATAAAAATAGGGAATAAATTGGCGATAATGAGTAAAGACTAAATTATCCAATATCATCGCTAATCGGAACAATCCGTATTGCTTTAAAAAGGCTTAACTACCGCCAGAATGATAATGCCAACCAGAAATAACACCGGTATCTCATTCATCCAGCGGTAAAAAACATGGGTGTGCCGGTTGCGGTCATTTTTAAAGTCAAACAGCCAGACGCCGCAGAAATAGTGATAGACCAGCAACAATCCCAGCAGCGCCAGTTTTGCATGCAGCCAGCCAGCGGCGGAATAGAGTTCCCAGGCATAATCGGTAAGCATCCAGATGCCGAATACTAAGGTAGCTATCATGCCGGGCGTCATAATGCCGAAGAACAGTTTACGCTCCATTATCTTAAAGCGTTCATTGCTGATTTCGTCATCACTCATTGCATGGTAAACATATAGACGCGGCAGATAGAATAGGCCTGCAAACCAGGTGACCATAAAAATCAGGTGTAATGCTTTTAACCAGAGCATGGCTTATCCTTTTAATAATGATTCAATACGAGTTTTCATTTCTGCAAGATCAAAAATGCCGGTCTTGCGCAGGGCAACCGAACCGTCAGGGGCAATCAAAAATGTGCTTGGAGTGAACATGACATCACCAAAAGCATGGGCAAGTTCTGATTTTAAATCCAGCGCCACATCATAAGGCAGTTGCCTGGCTTTAGTCATGTCTACGACGTGGTTAGGCGGGTCGTAGTACATGGCAACGGCTATCATCTCAAAACCTTGTGCATGATATTGCGTATAGAGATCAATTAAATGAGGGATTTCTTTTACACAACTGGGACAGTCAGTCGCCCAGAAAGTGACCATAACCGGTTTGCCGCTTAAATCTTTTAGATCGATTTTTTTACCGGTGATGGTGGTAAAAGTCACATCAGGCGCTGATGTGATGGTTTTGCTACAGCCCACACTAAGTACTATTGGAATAAGTGCCAGTAATAATAAAATTCGAAGCCGGCTTTTAGTTTTCATTAACCACATGACTCCGTTTATTGAGCAGGTAATAGAAGGTCGCCGAAGTCACTGCGACAGTGGATACAATCGTATTGCCCGTTTTGACATAATCGACCATGGTATTACCAGAGTTACTCCACCAGCACCCCAAAAACATAGTCCGCGCCAGCTGCGGTTATCTTGCAGTTAATCGTCTGATTTTCTACCGATAACTTATTACTTATTACACAGCCAACCTTTAGATAATTCGGCGTATAACCGAAAACAAGTTGTTTGCCTTCTGCGTAGGGTTCGCTGTATCCCTCCCATAGCACGGGAAACTCATTGCCGATATTTTCCTGATAAAATTTCAGCTTCATTTCCTCAGCCAACAGATGCAACTGCTGTCTGCGCTGTTTTTT
>JAQTLI010000217.1 GCA_028714995.1 Methylobacter sp.
GATGGTGCCGACGGTGGAGCGCGGGTTGTGAGAGGTGGATTTTTGTTCGATGGAAATGGCCGGTGACAGACCTTCGATATGGTCAACATCGGGTTTTTCCATGATCGCCAGAAACTGGCGGGCATAGGTAGAAAGGGATTCTACATAGCGTCTTTGCCCTTCGGCATAAATGGTATCGAATGCGAGCGATGATTTGCCCGAACCGGAAAGTCCGGTGATGACGATGAGTTTATCTCTGGGTAGATCAAGATCGATATTTTTCAGATTATGCGTTCTGGCGCCACGAATGCTAATCGTATCCATTAAATAATTCCGGCAATTTAAACAGCCGTATAATATACGTTCAAAGTTGTCCTAATACAAACAACGTACACTATCGCACTGATGTAATTACCCGGTTTTAAATAATGCTTATCAACACATTAAATTCATTCGTCTTCAAATATATTAGATTTATCGAAATGCTCGGCGTACTGATGCGGATTTTCAGCTTCTCCCTGGTCAGTTGGATGGGCCCGGAGAGTCCGTTTCTGTTCGTCTGGGCTTTTAATACCACGGATGCGGTGATACTTTCCTGGTGCTCCATACTCAAGAAGGATAGCGCCTATACCTTGCTGAATGTGTTCTGGATTATGGTTGGCATCGTCGGCATGTTCAGGGCTAGCCATGTTTCATTCACGGATTTTAAATCCGCCGTTCTTACCCCCTTTTTGACGCAGACCATAGCACTGTTTAGTTAAATAGTGGATCAAACAGAAATGAGCTAATGGGATAAATAAAGCTTGTTATAATGAGCGCCAATAAAATAATGAGAGAGCCATTGAGTTCATTTTCTTGATAATTCTGGTCTAAAGGAGAAGCTGGTTTTGACAAAAGTGCAGGACATTACAAGTTCGATGACTTCATCGGAAAAACGCGCTACATGGTCTTTGGCAGGTATCTATGCCTTGCGCATGCTCGGGCTATTTATGATTTTGCCCGTGTTATCTTTATTCGCCGAGCAGTTGGAAGGATCAACGCCTGCATTGATAGGCCTGGCCATGAGTATTTACGGCTTGCCTCAGGTTCTGCTGCAAATCCCTTTCGGCTTGTTATCGGACCGCTTTGGCCGCAAAAAAATCATCATTATCGGCTTGGTGTTATTTTTGATCGGCAGTGTGATTGCGGCATTGTCAACGACCATTTATGGGGTCTTGGCGGGCAGGGCTTTTCAGGGCGCCGGCGCAGTTTCGGCCGTTATCATGGCATTGGTGGCTGATTTGACTCAGGAAGTGCATCGCACTAAAGCCATGGCTCTTATCGGAATCAGTATCGGTGCATCGTTTGGGGTTGGCATCGTTGCGGGGCCAATCATTTCTGGATTCGGTGGTGTGCAGAGCGTTTTTGGCGTAACCGCCGTTCTTACCACACTGGCTATTTTAGCGATTATTTTCATCGTCCCTGATCCTCAAAAGTCTAAGCTGCATCGGGATGCGGAAGTCGTTCCCGAGGAAATGATGCATGTGTTGAAAAACCCTGACTTATTGCGCCTAAATTACGGCATCTTTACCTTGCATATGATTCTGATGGCCATTTTTGTCGTGGTGCCTTCGTTGATGCGGAATGCCGGATTGGTGGCCGGACATGAATGGCAGGTCTATTTGCCCGTTTTCGTTATTTCCATGGCTTTCGCCGTGCCGTTCGTTATCCTGGCGGAAAAGAAACGCAAGATGAAGCAGGTGTTTCTGGGTGCCATTGCGGTGGTGATGATCGCTGAACTGGGCTTGTCCGCAGTTCATCAAAACCTGGTCGGGATTATAGGTTTCCTGTGGCTGTTTTTTTGCGGCTTTAACCTGCTTGAAGCGACACTGCCTTCTTTGATATCAAAGACAGCGCCAGCCGACTTGAAAGGTACGGCGATGGGCGCTTATTCAAGCTCCCAGTTTATGGGGCTTTTTTTGGGCGGACTTGTGGGCGGCTGGTTTAACGGCGAATTCGGGGTTACTGCGGTGTTTTTATTTTGTGTCGCTGCCGCATTTAGTTGGTTGCTGGTGTCCTTATGGATGAAGCCTCCGCGATATGTGGCAAATCTGCTTATATCGCTGGAACAACTCAGTGAGCAGGAAACAAACGAATTTGTTGCCGAATTGCTAAAAGTCATCGGCGTAGAAGAAATCACGCCACACTACGAAGAGGCGGTTGCCTATCTTAAAGTTGATAACCAGCGGCTGGATAAGAGCAAATTGCAATCTTTGATCACCCGGTATGAAAAGGCTGATACTGACTGGGACAAACTAAGCTGAGTTGGATAGAAAACGGCTAATCTTGTATAATGCTTGGTTATGTGCCAGCTTGATATTCTAGCCGCACTCACTTCTTATTTAAAATTCTCAAGAGAACTCTATGGCGCTGTATTGTGGAATCGTTGGTTTACCCAATGTTGGAAAATCGACCTTATTTAATGCATTAACCCGTGCGAAAATCGCGGCCGAAAATTACCCATTCTGCACCATCGATCCCAACGTAGGCGTAGTTCCCGTGCCAGACCCTAGAATGGACAAACTGGCGGAAATTGTAAAACCAGAGCGCACCTTGCCTACGACAATTGAATTTGTTGATATTGCCGGTCTGGTTGCGGGCGCATCAAAAGGTGAGGGTTTAGGCAATCAGTTCTTAGCAAATATTCGTGAAACGGATGCGATAGCTCACGTTGTGCGTTGCTTTCATGATGATAACGTTATCCACGTCGCCGGAAAAATTGACCCTATCTCGGATATTGAAGTCATTAATACCGAATTGGCGCTTGCCGATATGGCCTCCGTTGAAAAAGCCTTGCTGCGTGCAACCAAAGCGGCCAGAACGGGCAACAAAGATGAACAGGCAAAAAAAGACGTGTTGGAAAAGGTTTTCAAGCAATTGGATGCCGGAGAGCCAGCGCGGACTTTGCCTTTAACCGCTGATGAAAAAGCCTTGATTAGGGATCTTTGTTTGATGACAATCAAGCCGGCCATGTATATTGCCAATGTGCAGGATGATGGTTTTGAGAATAATCCACTGCTGGATAAAGTGAAAGCACTGGCCGAGAAAGAAGGCGCTAAGGTCGTACCGATCTGCGCTGCAATAGAAGCTGAAATAGCCCAGCTGGATGAGGATGAAAAGAAGGAATTTCTTGATGATCTGGGACTGGAAGAACCCGGCTTAAATCGTGTCGTAAGAGCCGGATATGAATTACTGAATTTGGCCACCTATTTTACTGCAGGTGTAAAAGAAGTCAGAGCCTGGACTATTCCGGTTGGAGCATCTGCACCGCAAGCCGCAGGCGTTATTCATAGCGATTTTGAAAAAGGCTTTATTCGCGCCGAAGTTATCGCCTATCAGGATTTCATTGACTATAAAGGCGAGCAGGGCGCCAAAGATGCCGGAAAATGGCGTCTTGAAGGCAAAGATTACATCGTTAAAGATGGTGATGTAGTACATTTTAGATTCAACGTTTGACAAAGTAGGGGTAGGGTATTTATAATTCCCGCTCTTAAACAGATCAGACAAAAGGCGATGTAGCTCAGCTGGTTAGAGCACGGGATTCATAACCCCGGGGTCGGTGGTTCAAGTCCACCCATCGCCACCAAATAAATCAAGCACTTAGGTTAAAGCCAAGTGCTTTTTTTCTGTCTGAATTTTGAATTGTCCCAATTCTGTCCCATTTATAAAAAAACACCCGCAACACTTGCCTGAATTTCACACATTGTAAAAAAGCTTCCAATTTTTTACACTGTCAGCATCGTTTCGGCAATTAAAAGGGGATAACCCCCGATTTTCCATAACGTTAAAAGGACAAAATAACATGCTAGAAAAACACCCTTTGGTTCGCGAACTACCTGAATTTAAGGAACGAATTCATGAACTCAAATTATCAAACCACCATTTTGCAAACCTATTTGATGAGTACGATGAGCTTGACCACCAAATACTTCGCTGTGAAACTGAAGTGGAAATACATGCTGATGATTACGTTGAGGGCTTGAAAAAAAGACGCTTGGAATTGAAAGATGAATTGTTCCATATGTTGCAGCAAAAATAGAAAATGCCATTAATGCTATAACATTTCATCGAGCGTCGTTTTAAACGACGCTTCACATGTTTTTACACGGAAAAGCCGATAACCCGTTAAGAATATCGGCTTTGATTGGTTACCGTGTTTCGTGACCACCATATACGCCGGCCTTACAGCCGTATTTATCGATTAATATATTCATTGCGTCGAATGCACGCGCGGTTGAATAAAATCTTGGCGTTACCCGGTCAACTCCATTCAATGTGTATCGACAGTAATTAAATTCTTTACCGATGTTAACGAACTGCTCATCTATCGTTCCCTCCAGTGTGCCGACCATTACACAAACGGCGGTATATTCCATTCCTGCCTGATATTTAACAATGCTACAAACGGCGGGGTCGTCATGCACGATTTGGACAAGGTCGCCAACATCAGCCAGGCACCCTTTACGCATCGTTAATATTTGCCCAGGTCTAAGCCGGCCGCGAAACAAAAAACGGTTTACGATTAAGAAGTAAAACTCCCCAGGCTCGATTATTTCATCACGATGGGTGGTTGCTGTTTTTGGTTTGTATTTGCCTATGCCGTTCATGCCACTTCTCTGACTAACTCAGTCCTTGTGGCCATAATCGCTACACAAACAGCATAATATTCAATCCCCTCGGCATACCATGCTACTCGACATTGCTGTGGAGTGTCGCCGTTTCCAAGAGCCACAATGTCGCCGTCCTCGGCAATAGCACCAATGCGCATCGCCAATACTTGCCCAATCTTAGCGCGGGGCGAAAAGTGATTTGTAGTTAACCTTAATCCAAAATCCGACTTAGAGGAGTCGATGCTTTCTTGCATCTTATCTCTAAATTGTTCGTCGGTTAAATTTTGCTCGGTTTGAGCTTGGGTATTTATAGTCATGGCATTATCTCGCTTATAGATTTATAAGCCGACACCATGATTTTAAACTGGTGCCGGACTGAACAGGTTGGCGTACCGGCTACACGAACCGGCCAGTCTTGCGACTGCCTGCCCAGCCCGACATAATATGAAGCGCTGAACTGCGCACAATAAAAAACCGCAACAAGCGGCTATGTGCTGTGTAAATTCGGAACGCCAATCCCGAGCTTCAGTTGTTTGAAGCTGTTGCTATTGTGGCGCGCAGTCCGGATGGTGTCAATAGTCATAACAAACCGCAACACTTGCCAGAATTTTTAGGCATAAAGATAGACCCAAGCTATTTGAAATTGTACTAATTGGATGTGTAGCTAAAATTACCCCATAAACAAAGCACGCTATGCGAGCATTTTTAATGCTTACCGCCTTTCCATAAAATAAACCTGTGAATGCAGGCAATACGAATTAAGACCCTGCATATCCCCCATTATTTCTTGTCGGTGCTTTAGCTCATATTCAGCAATCGGCCTAGTTTCATCACGAATTTTCCTAAATTGCTCAATACTTAGACTTTCTTGCATATTCTGGCTCAACCTGAACACTCATTCTGGATCAATCTGAACACCTATTCTGATTTAACTTGAACACTGATTCTGGTTTCAAGCTGAACACTTTTTTGGATTTTCCAGAATCGGTGTTCAAA
>JAQTLI010000218.1 GCA_028714995.1 Methylobacter sp.
AATATCAGTTATGGGCTTCCAGTGTTGGCGATTCCATATGTAAAGCATGCCGTTTCCGTCATGACGCGATTCCTCAATCCTTGCCCAATTGTTAGCGCTGCTGTCGGCCATGAATCCATCCTCGGCAAGAGCCTTGAATACGTCTGCATCGGCCGCCCAGCTTCCTGTTCTAAACGCAGTCGGTTTTCCCAAGCCGTGAGCTATGAACAAAGTATCTGCAGCCCTTAACAGTTTCAAAAATTCGCTCTCGCTATAGGCACTGCTCAAAACGGTATATCCTGTGGTATCGCCTTTGTCATAGCTATCGGAAGGCTTAAAGCGGCAGGGAACTCCGGGTACAGTATCGACAAAGTTGCAGTAGGGATGGATGTGCAGGCCAATCTCATCCTGATATGTTTCACGCAGCCTGATCAGCCAATCGGCAAGATATGTCCGGCGCACTGTCGAAACGTTTGGATCGGTAAAAGTATAGGGTCCGAAGAAGTGGGTGATTTTAAGTCCCGGATGTTCGGCGTGAAGCTTTTCATGTAACCGGAGAATCGAATCCCGGCTATCCGAAGAGTCCCAATCCGTCGTCATGAGCACATAAAGAGGATGGCTGCGGCGGAAATGCAGCTTTGCAAAAGGCGATTGGCTGCCATCCGCAGTCAGAAATAAAGAATGTACGCCAGGCGGCAACTGCGAAATATCGAACGTTCCGTCAAACCCGCCAACCGTTTTAGTTAATTGTCGGCTGGGTTCTCCGACGATGACAGCCTCCACCGATTCCGTTTTTCCGGTAACGTCTACGCGCACTTTAAGGCTATCGTTCCCCGGCGTGATTGCGTTGCCGATTAAATACCAGTCTTTGACGCCGTCGATACGGAACAAGGGAACGTGTGTTTTATCCGCAGTGAAGCGTAATTTCCAGCTTAACAAGCTACCCGTCGCAGTTGGGGCGTTATCACTTATCCGTAACTTCCAGTTGCCTGCTGCCTGGGAATTGTCGCATTCCGTAACGCGATAAGCCGCATTGAGATTTTTCTTACGGCCTCCGTTACGATTGTGTAAAGTGATGATCCGGCCATTGGGGCACTCCAGTTGCACCAGAAGATCACCAATGTGTGGATGGGCTATGTGAATTTCTACATTGACGGTTTTCAAAAGCGCGAAATCGTCGAGTCGGATAGATGACACAATGCCTAAAGAGAAATTGTCCGGTATTTTGAGAGGATTGGCGGAGCTGTGGTGCTCGATGCGCTCGCCGGTAGACACTGGCTGCTTGGTCTTTTCCAAAGATTTCGATCCATTGCTGTCGCGATTATCCGCGAAAACAGAATTGTTACCGGAGAAGTCAAAAGTAATCGCGAAAAATAATAGGATTTGGAACAAGCTTATAAATGTTACATTTTGCATAATTATTCGCCAATTATGATAGGGGGAACTTCTAACTTTTTTATACCCATCGAAAAATACGGGGTCAAGCCTTTACTTTTGCCTTTCTATATTTTTTGGTTAGGCGAGAGGTTTTTTTGGAGTAGTTTTTATAAGTTTAGCGGTTTTAGCTGGTGCAGGATGGATAGGCACATTTTTAGGTGAATCCGGCCTAATGTGTTGCGGTTTTTATTTTGAATTGCCTAGCCAGTGCCTGGTAGCCTGGTAGACATAAAAAATGGCTTAGACATTCATCAAAATTATTGATTTTTATGGGTAAAGTAATGAGAATCAAGCTTACAACATACTGATTACGAATCAGCCAAATTTATATGGGTCGGGGGTGGCTAACTCGGTCTGTGCGACTGTAAAGCTTAAAAGGTTTTATTATGACAGCTTCATTGATTGCCCTAATGCTAGTGATTGGATTGTTTTCCGGGATTGCTTCAGGCATATTTGGCATAGGAGGTGGCGTTATTATCGTGCCAGCTTTGATTTATTTGGCCAAGTTTTCCCAGCATGCTGCTATCGGTACTAGTTTGGCCATTTTATTGCCTCCTGTCGGGTTGTTGGCGGTACTGGAATATTATCGACATGGTAACGTTGACTTGAAGGCAGCACTCATTGTGGCCGTAGCATTTATGGCTGGTGGATGGATAGGCGCCAATATGGCTAATCACATAAGTGGTCACCATCTGAAATTGTTATTTGGAATCTTTGTAGTAGGCATTGGTGGGTACTTGGTATTCGATGCAGTTAAATCGATAACTTAATGTATAGAGTTTTAATTATCGAAAGCATCTTCCCGACAGGGTAGTAATGTCCAGCCGCAAGCAAACGAACAACACCGACCAGTTAATTTTTTTCAAAAGATAACTCGGTTTGGATGAATAATTAGGCTGTCGCTTCCCGCGACACACGCTTCTCTACACTGATTGTATAAACGACAAACGCCACAAGCAGAACCGCGAGAATCATTGATGACCCGACAGTGCCAAATCCCAGTCCACCTTTTTCAATAGGTTTTGTGAGCAAGTCTCCGAAAGTCGCTCCAAATGGACGTGTCAGAATAAAGGCTAGCCAAAACAACATGACCCGATTCAGTTGCGTGACGTATGAAGCAAGGGCGATGAGTGCAATGAAACCACCAACAAGGGTAGCTCCTCCAAGAAATCCTAATCCGGAGTCGTCGGCCAAAAAGTCTCCCAAGGCTGTGCCCAGTGTGTTTGAAAACAAAATTGCCACCCAATAGAACAGCTCCGCTTTGGTTGTTTGGATGTTGCTAACGGAAAGTGTCTTTTCGCTAAAACGCCAAGCAGCCAGAACTATCAACAAGCAAGTGACCAAGATCAATGAGCCTTTCGCGTAACCTAAACCAAGAGTTCGATCCATATAGTCAGATATTGTCGTGCCAGCCGTGCTGGTTGTGAGGATTACTAGCCAATAAAGCACCGGATGAAACTTGCTCGTAAGAAGCTGCATTGCCAACGTAATCAAGAACAGGCTAATCAGGATAATGGAGCTGAGGGCGTAGCCAATGTTCATTGTCATCGACAAGAGATCGCCTGCGGTTTCACCTAAAGTAGTCGCACAAATCTTTATGATCCAAAAGTAAAACGTTACTTGTGCTACTTTATTCATGGCTTCTCGACTCCAAAATTGTAGTTAAGGCTGGTTTTTATCCAATGCTGACAGGGGGGTATTTATTTTTAACGTTCGAGATCGAACGCGGTGATAACGCACAGAGGCCGGCTGGAATGATGAGTTAGGTTTTAGTCTTTTATTCAGCACCGACATATTTTCGATAGGCTTCGTAACAAATGAACCACAATGAGTAAACAGTAATTCGCCCCCAGAAATCAACAAACACAATTGTGTCTGGAGTATTGCTGATTTTTTCAAAATAAGCCAAAAGAAGAAATAAGGGAATATTAATGCCTATAATCAATAAGACTAGCGATCTTACAATTGGAGTGTTAGATAAATATTTTATGTAGATTGCAAAGCCAATGAACCACAATGAATAAACGGTAAATCTTCCCCAAAAATCAATAAATACTGCCGATTTTGGGTCAGTGCTGAGCAAATGAAAATAAGCCATTACTAAAAACAGCAACGTATTGCTTACGACTAAAAAAGAAAGGAACTGTTTTAGTTTTTTCTTTTGCTGAAATTCCATATTTAGATCTCTGCTAAAAAGCCTAATTTGTCGCATATTTCTCATAAATTCATCTAGTTCTAATACTATTGGAGATTTAAAGATGGCTGAACTAACAGGTAATATGAAGTACTAAAGTGGATTAATCAGGACAGATCAAAGGATTTATCCTGATTAATCTCAAATAATGTAAATAATTGTCGGATTACTTGGGTTTTGCCATTTTTTCATGAGTTGCCGCAGCTTTTTCATGTTCTTTGGACAGCGCCTCATGGTGAGTAGCCATCGCTTCGTGATGTTTATGTAAGTCTTTATGGCCAGCTTTTTTATACTCTGCCGCCATCGATTTATGATGCGCCGCCATACCTTTGTGATGCTCCGCGTGTTTTTTATGAAGTTCGGCTGCCTCTTGATGTTCTGTAGGAGTTGTTGCAGGCGCTGTGATATTAGCAGGATGTTCAGGAGCAGGAGAAACTTCCGCAAACAAAGGCGCAGAAACAACACCCAGACAAGCGGCCAAGGCTAAACCAAGATAAGTATTTTTGTTCATAATCATGCTCTCTCTAGTGATAATAATTATTTAAAAACAATCGTTTTATACACTCTTGAAAATATCATTTTATTGCTGATTATCACCTCCTTCTCCGATAACGGATTGTTTGCGTCGACGTTGCTGATGTATTTCATCAAACCAAGTTCTTTGGTCATGCGCTCGATTTTCTGATCCTTATCAAGCAAACCAGAATATTTTTGCCATTCTTTCAATATCCGATACTAACGACCATAACAGGTTGGGTATAACGTCCGGTGTAATTGATCACCTTGGATTGCAGATTTGATTGAAAGAGGCGGTTAGCCTAATTTCATCTTTTCGAGGTGTCGGGTTGTCTAACCCGACGCGGCGCTGATTATTACAATTAGTAGATTTTTAATGACCTTTCGTGTCTTCTGACAGTAGATTTTGTTCGTGAGTCATTATTTTTTTGATAAGTATATGAGCATAAAAAACAGCTATACCAAAAACACCCGTAAGGATAATATCAAACATCATGGTGATTCTATTCCTATAAATGTTAGTCAAATATTTATTCAATAGATTCATGTAAGCATGCTAAATATTGAATATAGGGTAGCTCTTAGCAAGAGCTTACTAACTATTATGCTATTTTCATGCCACTTGTGCCGCTTCAAGTAACATGAATAAAATCAATCCTGATTGCTGAACAAGAATAGATTGAAATGGATAGGGAAGAGACTAAAGGTTGAAATGAACCCTTTTATTGTGGTTCTTTTCAACCATACTAAAATAGTCAGGATAATTAATCTTGGTAAATGAAAGGCTTCACGGATGAAAAAGTTCTGGGGCAGCTATTGAAGAAATCGATTTGTAATATTCACAATAAGGCACCATCCTTTCAAAAGGGACAAAACGTCAGAAAAATTATCGTTATTTTGAGATATATCTGATGTCGTTTCACTGTTTGTAGTCTTGATCGTAGTGTAAACTGACCTTTGAAATTGATAATGGAGAGATTGATATGTTTAAGTGGCTAATTGCTTCATTCATGGTAATGACCTTGTCCGGTTGCGGCTATAACACGCTGCAATCGGGTGATGAAAATATCAAGGCCGCGTGGGCTGAGGTGTTGAATCAATACCAGCGTCGCGCCGATCTGGTGCCGAATTTGGTGAACGTGGTGAAAGGGTACGCGGCGCACGAAAAGGATGTGCTGACCGAAGTGACGGAGGCGCGCGCCAGGGTTGGGGCGATACAGGCCACGCCGGAACTGGTCAATGACGAGGAAGCATTCAACAAATTCATTGCGGCACAGGGGCAGATGACCAGCGCAATTTCACGCTTGCTGCTGGTGGCGGAGAATTATCCACAACTGAAAGCCGATGGGTTGTTTCGTGACTTACAAGCGCAACTGGAAGGCACGGAAAATCGCATTACCGTGGCGCGCAACCGCTATACCGACTCGGTAAAGGAATACAACGTTACCGTGCGGTCTTTTCCCACCCACCTTACCGCGATGATGTTTGGTCAC
>JAQTLI010000219.1 GCA_028714995.1 Methylobacter sp.
ACAGAGTTTTGCTGTGGGTTTGTGAGTGCGCCATTGATTGATTACTTCATCAATATAATCAGTCAGAAGCATGACGCTGCCTGATTCTGCACGCATTTCACCGGCTGAGGCTGACATTACTGACAGGGCTGCTTTGCACCGATCAATCTGTTGTTGCATGATAATCGTTTTATCGTGTAGGTCGGGGAAGCGATGTATCGGGTACTCTTGTTCAAGTTCGTGAGCCAGTATGGCAATGGTGCCTAACGGTGTGCCCATGTCGTGGGCGGCACTGGCTGCCAACGTACCCAATGCTACAACTCGCTCATCTCTTAGGGCATTTTCTCGAGCTACTGCCAGATTCCGTTCTTGAGCCTTGAGTGTTTTAGCCAGTTCCACCACAAAGAAAGCGACCAGGCCTGCACTAAATACAAAACCAAACCACATACCAAAAATATGCAGGTTAAAGTAATGTTTATCACTCATGGCATGAGCTTGTTGTAGCATTGCATAATTCGACACATTTGGATCTATCATTTCCATATTGGGCATGTGGGGTTCTATTGACGGTAATGGAATGTTATATGCAATTAAGACTGTGTACATGGATGTGGTTAGTATCACCATATACCAGGCATAGGATTGATGAAGCATGATTGCTGTAATTATGAGGGGTAACAGGAACACCCAAATAATGGGGTTTGATGCCCCTCCGGTCAGGTACAGTAATGCTGTGATAGCAAAAACATCGATGACCAATTGCGAGAAAATTTCCAGCTCTGTTACAGGATCCTCAGTTTTTAAGCGCATCCAGGTATACAGGTTAACTGCGGCTATTGAAAGCACAACCAGCCAGAGTTGTTGCTGAGGCAGGCGGATATTCAGGCCGTGTGTGGTTAAAACGATAAGAATCGATTCACTAAGAATCATCAGATTCCTTAGAATAAAAAGCCATTTCAGGTTTTGTAGGGCAGAAAATTCTGATTTAGGCGAGGCGTATGAAAGCATTTTATTAAAACAATAAGTGATTAAAGAAAGATGCTATTAATACTAGACTAATAGTTTTGTTGAATATCTTAATGCTAGTGCGGGGCAGAAATTAGAGAATATTTTAGGTGCGACAATATGCCACATTTTTAATTGCAAACGCTGTTGCTATTATTAACATAACTTTTTAAAGCTCTTGTAGAGTTTCATAGCTGAAAGTTGCGTTATATTCTTCCTAATACATTCTAAGGCGGTTTTTTTAAACCGCCTTTTTTTTGTCTGCTGACACCAGATTTTAATCAAAAGAGACACCCAGTCCTCCCAAACCGCAGTAACCTTGGGGATTCTTAGCCAGATATTGCTGATGAGCGTCCTCGGCATAATAAAATTCACTGGCAGGCATAATTTCGGTGGTTATCTGCTTGAATCCGGCTTGAGTGAGGCGATGCTGGTAACGTTGTTTTGATTCAAGTGCTTCTTTCAATTGTTCCTCAGTATAAGTATAAATGCCAGATCTATACTGTGTGCCGATGTCGTTGCCTTGTCTCATGCCCTGGGTGGGGTTGTGTGATTCCCAAAAAAGCTTGAGTAATTCGCTGTATGAGATGATTGACGGATCATAAATGACTTTTACAGCTTCGGTATGTCCGGTTAAACCGGTACACAATTCATCATACGTCGGGTTGGGTGTATAGCCGCCGGTATAACCGACTGCCGTACTAAACACGCCGGGATATAGCCAGAATTTTCGTTCTGCTCCCCAGAAGCAGCCCATTCCAAATAATGCCTGTTCCATAGTTTCTGGAAATGGTGGAACAATCGGGTTGCCAGTTACAAAATGTTTGTTTGAAACGAGCATGGGCGTGTTTCGGCCAGGTAAAGCTTCTGCGGGATCAGGTAAAACAAGTTTTTTTGATGAAAAAATCATGGCTTGTGGTATTTTTGCAGGGCTGTTTGAGTAAGGATTATTATGATCCCGATGTCATAAAATGCACGATTTTTTAACTGGAGAAACATGATAGAGCAAGATTTATTACGCCGTTTTTTATTTGAAGACCTGGGGGTTCGTGGTGAATGGGTCAAATTGGAAGCGAGCTGGCAAGCCGCCAAAAAACATCAGCGGGGTTCAGAGAATGTACAGAAGCAGTTGGGTCAGGCATTGGCGGCTGTCGTTATGTTGTCAGCGACGGTCAAGTTTAAAGGTTCGATGATTCTTCAGGCTCAAGGTGATGGGGACATTAAAACGCTGGTTGCACAGGCGACGGATGATCGAAAAATAAGGGGCCTGGTAAGAAGCAATGAAAATGTGTCGGCTGGGACGTTAGAGAATATGTTCGGTCAGGGCCGTCTGGTTTTAACAATAGAATCAGACAATGCTTCGCCTTATCAAGGCATCGTTCCGCTACAGGGCGCTAATTTAGCGGCCGCTTTGCAAACCTATTTTGAGCAATCCGAGCAACTCAGAACCCGCCTGTGGCTGTTTGCCAATGAAACCCATGCGGTAGGATTATTATTGCAAGAACTGCCGGCACAAGAAAGCTATGTGGCTGACTGGGGGCGAATCGAAATTTTGGCAAATACGGTGACTGAGCAGGAGTTGCTGGAACTGGATTGTGAGCATATATTGCATAGATTGTTTCATGAAGAAAAAGTCAGGTTGTTTGAGGCGGAACCCGTTGAGTTTAAATGCGCCTGCTCCCGGCCAAAGATCGAGGGGGCATTGCGTGCTTTGGGACGGACGGAGCTGGAAAATATTTTGCAGGAGCGGGGCGCTATCGAAGTAAACTGCGAATTCTGCAGTGAACAATACAGTTTTGATAAGATTGATGTGGAGAACCTGTTGTCCCAGGAAAGCATTGCTAATGACTCTAAAACACGGCACTAACTAAAAATACAAACGTAAAGACATAGTATGAAAACCGAAACAATTAGACGATGTCTCCGTGTTATTGGCCTGTTGATGTTGGCAGGTTCATTGTCAGGATGCATGGAGTGGATACGGGCTTATCAGACCTATCTGCAGATGAATGAGTTTGACCGTTACTTTGCCGTTATGTCAGGTGATGAATTTACCCTGCAATTTAAGAAACCCATTCTTTACAGCAAGGATTTTGTTGCTTTATCCAGACTTTATGCCAGCCAAGATGACCTTACGGCTGAAGGCAGACGTTGGCGATATTTATTCCGCAAGGTTGACGGCAACAATAAACTGATTAAACCGGAGATAAAGTTTTATTCCGATTTAAACTTTAATAAAGAAAATCGATTGATAGCCTGGTCATTTTCGCCGTTATTTTTGCAAATCGCTCCACCAAAGTTTTTAGAAGTTTCTTTACGCTCAATAGGTGGCGCAGAAATTGATAAAGAAAATAAGCAGCTTAAAGCTAATTCTGCGTTGCTGGAAAAAATTTCTGACGATTTGCCCAGAAAACCGGCTGTTCTTGCGCAATTGGGCGAGCCTTTCGAAATTAAGGATGAAGCGGAGCAGGAAGTGTATATCTATCGTTTTCTGCTGGAAACCCCGCATATAGAAGAAGGTTACGAGGATCGCGCCTTAAACGAGGTTAAAATCACCTTTGATAAAAAAACCCAGGAACTGATTGGAATGGCGGGGCGTTTTGCCGGTCTTAAGGTTTCAATAAATTATCGAAAATTTCTTAATGAGCCAATGTCGGCATCGGCAAACTAAGGAGTGGGCGACCAGCCTGTCGCCTCTGCAGTTTTATTTTTTCAAATTCCCGGCATGCAGGCCGCATTCTTTTTTAGCATCCAATTCCCACCACCAGCGGCCAGCCCTTTCATGTTGATTGGGCAGCACGGCACGGGTGCAAGGTTCACAGCCTATGCTGGTATAACCTTTTTCATGTAATTCGTTATAAGGAACCTGATAGGCTTCAATATAATCCCAGACTTGCCCCGAACTCCAGTTGAGTAAGGGATTAAACTTGATCAGCTGGTGTTCTGGCGTGGAAAACGTGGTGTCTATCTGTACTTCAGGAATATCCTGTCGGGTATCCAGGCTTTGATCTTTGCGCTGCCCGGTAATCCATGCGTCTAAATGAGCCAGCTTGCGTTTTAACGGTTCAACCTTGCGGATGCCACAGCATTCCTGGTGGCCATCCTCATAGAAACTGAACAGGCCTTTCTTTTTGACAAAGCTATCCAGTACCTCTCTGTCGGGTGTCAACAATTCAATATCTATCTGATAATGTTTTCTGACTTTCTCAATAAAACGATAGGTTTCCGGATGCAAGCGTCCGGTATCCAAGGAAAAAACTTGAATATCTTTTCTGATAGCCAAGGCCATATCGATCAGCACCACGTCTTCTGCGCCGCTGAAAGAGATGGCGATATTATCAAACAGCTCCAGCGCTTTTTTCAGGATGATGCGCGGGTTTTTATGAGCTAGTTCGGATTGTAACTGCTGGATGTCGAATGTAGTCATGGGCGTAAAATCAGCTTTGTGAAAAATAGCGCTTCAGGAAATCATCGAAAGGGATCTGGTCTTTGCTTTCGAGTTCTTTCTGTTTGGCGAGGGACTCTGCAGCCATTTCATTAAACTGCTGCATGTTGTTCTTGTCCAGTTTATTGAGGCTGAAATAATGCCCATGTTCGGCAGACGTATTCAAGGCAAAACGCGCAAACGGTTGTTGAAGCCGGCTCATGTTCTCCAGCATTCGTGCCGATGCCGTTAAATCCGGGTTTTCGACTAACAGCTGCTGTTTCGCCAAGGCGGAGCTGTATGGTTTCGCCATATCATCCTGATCAAGAATTGCGCAGACCGGCTGCATGGATTCAAGAATTTCAGTCGCCCAATCCCGCAAAAGAATTTTTTGCCCGCCTTTATTGAGTTCCAGCCCCGGTTTCCTGCCAAAATTCGCAACAGCCAACTGATTGGCGTTATGAATCTGGTGATCCTGTTCCGAAATTGCTGGGCTGTCTTTTAACAGGCAGGTGAGCAGCAGCGCTTCTACAAAACGGGCTTTATATTCATCTATACCGATAGGATTAAATAAATCCAGATCGAGCGAACGCATTTCTATGTAACGAACCCCGCGGCGTTTAAGTGCCAGCGTGGGTTTTTCGCCCGATTCAGCAATTTGTTTGGGGCGAATGGTGCTGTAAAACTCGTTTTCAATTTGCAGAATATTGCAGTTAAGTTGGCGGTATTCGCCATCAACCAGAGTGCCGATTTTTTCGTACTCAGGATAGGGCGTAGTAATGGCGGCACTCAAGCTGCTAACATAGCCATCAATAGAGTTGTAATCAATTTTCAGGTTAGCCTGATTCTTGCTTTTGTAGCCGATATCACTCATGCGTAACGAAGTCGCATAGGGGTGATATAAAGTGCCATTGTCGAATTCCTCAAACTGCGCCATCAATGCCGGGCGGCTTTTGAAAAAGTTTTTGCAGATGGCAGGCGAAGCGCCAAATAAATACAGAATTAACCAGCCCAGCCGCTGAAAATTCCTGATTAAACCGAAGTAGGCATCGGCGGTGAACTGCTCAAGGCTCAGTTGACCGTTCTCTTGCTGGTGCAGAACAGGCCACAGGGCTTCAGGTACCGAATAATTAAAATGGATGCCTGCAATCGCCTGCATGGTTCTGCCGTAGCGATGCCATAAGCCGTGCCGGTAAACATGTTTCATCCG
>JAQTLI010000220.1 GCA_028714995.1 Methylobacter sp.
AAATACAATTCCTGATTGCCCAGCACCGTAACGGCTTTTTTGCCCAAGTCCTTGACAAGCCTTAGTACAGCGAGAGACTCCGGCCCTTCATTGACTAAATTACCGGTAAACCATAAGCAGTCGTTTTCCGGATCAAAGTGTATTTTTTCCAGTAATTTTAACAGCAACTGATAATTGCCTTTTACACTGCCGATGGCATAGGTGGTCATAATTTTGAGCTTCCAAATCCATATTGCTTATGAAGCATCAATTATGATGCCATACACGAAAAGTGCTGATTGATAGGGAGCGGAGTCGACAACAAAATACTTATAAGTAATTGATAATTCGCATAAAACAAGAATATGGCAAATTCAAAATAACGTTCGAACCGTGTGTCTGGCTGAATTGGGCATCACGCTCATTAGTAGTTGTTTTGTAACAAAACCACCCACTTTTCGGCCATATTGTTACTAAGATGACCAGGAAAAGCATAACTCATCTGAAGTATATTGCTTCTGACGCGGGGCTACCGGCCACTTCTGCGAAATAATCAGAAGAAAGCGGGTGTTGGTTTAAATATTGCTGTGCATTAGTGGGCGATTAACTTAGGTTTCATTATGAACAAGATCGGGATATTTTACGGCACTGAGACAGGTATGACAGAAGCAATGGCTCAGGTCATGTATAGGGTTTTAGGTGATGACATTGCCAGTGAACCGGTTAATGTGAATCAGGCAAAAGTGTCGGAATTATTGCAATATAAAGCTCTCATTCTGGGAGCGCCCAGTTATGGGGTCGGAGAATTGCCCGGTAGAACGACAGGCAGTCAGGATGGTAATTGGGAAGAATTTTTATTTCGACTGGATGATTCCGACTTGTTCGGAAAACGAGTTGCCCTGTTTGGTCTGGGTAATCAACAGAAATATTACGATCGCTTTGCCAGTTCCCTGATTCATTTATATCAACATGTTGTTGCTTATGGCGCAGAGGTTATAGGAGCCTGGAGTACTGAAGGCTATCATTTTACCCGCTCACACTCGGTTATCGACAATAAATTTGTCGGGCTAGTGCTGGATCATCATACCCAACCCGAAATGACCAAAACCCGGATTACAGGCTGGCTGGATCAGATTAAGCCGGGGTTGTTGGAGAAATTAAATTAATGGTTTTGTCGCATTAAGTGCGGAGAAATAGAATCGGTTATGCGTGTTCCGAACATGGCGAATCGGCTTTCTTATGAAGCAAGCGATCAGGTTATTACAGCACTGACACTTAACCGAAGGACATTCATGATGACGAACGAGCAGAGCAACGCCGACAGCATCGCTCAATTCTGTCGGTATATCGCCGAACGAAAACCGGTGTTGAAAAAACAATACGAGCAGTTTCTCGCCCAAGACCTTTCACGGCAACAGTGGGACGGCTGTTTTCAACGCGATGTGATGATCATTTTGGAACTGGCTTATGACGAGGCGCTGGCATTTTTGAAAACGCTGCCATTCGATAGCGCCGCGAGTCCAGTTAATCAAGGGTTATTGGATTTAACCAAGCAAGCACTGAACACTTTCGACGGATTCGTCGACGATTTTTTATTGTTTGTCGTCGATAAACATCGTACATCCTGCGCCTTATCCAATTTTCACGACGAACATAAACCGGACAAAACTTACGTTAACAAGGTGATGCGGGAAATCGCCGGACTTTAGCAAAACTTTGCCTTAACTGTTAATGCTCACTTTCTGGAATGCAGGTAACGCAGTCCATTCAAAACACACAGGAAAATCTAATGAAATTGTATTTAACGCCCGGCTCCTGCTCGACAGGCATCCATATTTTAATGGAAGAACTCGACTTGGTTTTCGAAGCGCATCTCGTGAATCTATTGACTGGGGATCAAAATACGCCGGAATATCTTGCGATGAACCCGAAAGCCACCATCCCGACGTTGGTACGCAACGACGGCACTGCACTGACCGAATTTCAAGCGATCGCCTATTGGTTGGTGCGAAGCTATCCCAAAGCAAATCAGCGCGCCAGGATTTTTCGCGAAAGCTAAAATGGGATCCATCCGATTTTAGCAGCGAAAAATGACCTGGCGATTAATGCCTTCGGCTGCCCGCGTTCGTCCTCCGTCCGCCACGACACACAACTTCGCGTTGCTACGCTGTGCGCCATGGCTACCGTAATGACTTTACGCCGTGTCGGATGGTCTTGCATTTTGACTACGCTTCCGCTAACGCTACAACTTCGTCAAAACGCCCGACCGCTACGGCTACGCGGGGGTCGTCGTACACCGCTCCACTAACGTTACGCTTCCTGTACTCCTTCACTGTTGCCAGGCGACCCGGACGGTGACGCGCGCGTCATTGAGTTGATGGATTACGTGGTCGGCACTATTCATGGTCAGGGTTTCGCCAGAATTTTTACGACCGACCGGTTCGCGCTCAACGAAGCCGATTTTGAGGCCGTAAAATCTCAAGGCATGGACATCGTTAAGCGAGGTTTTGTCGTCGTTAATGACGGTTTGTCGCCTCAAGGGTATGTCATGGATACTTTTACCATCGCTGATGTGGCTTTGTTTTATGTCGAGTTTTGGGCCGACAAAATCGGGATTTCACTGCCGGAAAATTGCTTAAAACACTATCGCTTGATGCTTGAGCGTCCGGTGGTAAAGCGAGTCTTGATGGAAGAAGGTTATCGTTTGGATTAGCTGGCCCTATTGAACCGACCTTAGTGTGTCGTTGCCGTTGGGCTAGGTTTATCCAGCCACTTCGGAGCACTCATAACCTGGTATCAAACCTGCTTTCCAATAATAAATGAGGTGAACATAAGATGACATTGATCGAAAAAACCGGCGCACTTATCGTGGGCTATGATCTGATTGATAACGATCATGATGAATTCATTACCCTGTTAAACAAGCTGGATTCCGCTGGCAATGCCGATTTTCCGGCCTTGTTCCAGCAATTGTACGAACATACCGAACAGCATTTTGATCGAGAGAACCAGTTGATGAAGCAATTTTCTTTTCCGGGAGAGACCGAACACAAAGGCGAACATCAACGTGTTCTTGGGGAATTCAAGCAATTTAAATCGCGGGTTGATAAAGGACTGATTGCTTTTGGCCGTTCGTTTGTCAAAGACCGCCTCCCGCTATGGTTCGGACTGCATGTGACGACCATGGACAGTGCGCTGGTGGCGCACATTAAAATACAGCCTCAAACGTAAATAAGGGACTTGGTCGATGACACGCTGCCCCGAACTTGAAGTCATTGAAGGATTTTACGATACCGCCGAATGCGAACGCATCTATCGGCATTTGCTGCATGAACATCTGTGGCCCGATAATCGATATGCTGTCGCCGGACGACAATTTATCCTGCCCAGATTACAGACTTGGCACGCCGATCCGGGGATACACTACAGCTATAGTAACAACCTGTTACAAACCCGATCATGGACGCCTTTACTGTCCGAGATTAGAATCCAAATCGAGTCGTCCTTAAATTTCTCTTTTAATTCGGTATTGGTGAATTTGTATCGAAACGGTGATGATTATGTCGGTTGGCATTCGGATAATGAACCGGAACTGGGCGAGCAACCCTTTATCGCCTCGTTGACGTTCGGCGCGGAGCGCCAATTTGAGTTTCGACATAAAAAATCTTCGGAAAATGGCCGGGTATTACTGCGCAGTGGCACCTTACTGATTATGCAGCCAACGTTTCAACACCATTGGCTACACAGCGTTCCAATCGATCAAAACGTCACAGAGGGACGAATCAACTTAACTTTCCGTAAGGTTATCCCTGCAAAATTAGATAGTTTTCGAAAGTATTAAACTTAAATACCTGTCGAATTACACCTTAGGCCCCAGCAGCTTTACAAAATCACCAAAACCGTCTAAAGAAATACCCAGAGAAGAAGTAACTGGCTCATATCGAGCAAATGTTTCAGCCGTCATCGCTGCCATTTCATGGAGATCACTAATATTAAATAGTTCGTATTGCACGCCTTCAGCTTCGTTTAAGACCATTGCCGTTTCTCCTTTGCGCCTCTCTGTAAACATGTATGGATGTCAATCAGCGTCCAATATGTGCCAGTAAACAGCGTCTAAATTTACCGTGTAGAATCATTATCATCTATTTAGTTATGTAGGCTGGTAAAATTGACTCTGAAAGTAAATATTGGACGTTATTTTATACATTCAGTAAATAGTGTAGAAAATTCAACTTCTTCTATCAATACGTGCCACTACCTATCAAGTGAACCTGCTATTAAGGTGAGTTACACCCCCTGCACTTTGTGGCACGGTTTTATTGGAACTCCTTACGGTTCATTCCTGTCTACAAATTGATTGCTTCGCTAACAAAGCGTTGAGCTCCTAATTTACAAATGAGTCTTGTAAGGTCGGGTAACAGCTTTATCGTTGCCCGACCTTACAACAATAGATGAAGGAACGATGGTGGTTAAACCGAAAGGCCATTACGATATTTGAGCTTGGGAATGTCGGGCAATAATAAGCATGCCTGGCCTACAAGGCTACGATTCTTGTCGAGTCACACCATCTCACCCGACTCATTAAAATGAATCTCCCTGATTTCATCGTCCTCGATTATTTGCGCATGCTTTAAAACGCCATCATCGTAATATTGATACTGATGTTCGGATTCAACCTCACCATATACAACTTTCTGGCAAAGCAGCATTCTGTCCTGGGCATCAAAACAACTACGATAATAAGTATTTCTATTATTTAAGCTGTCTTCAGTTATTTCATTGACCAGCTTTAGCGGGAGTTTGATGCCGCTGTAACTAACGAAATAGCGAAATGGGGTTTGTTGTTCTTGATTCATGGTATACGGGTTTTTAAGAAAAAAGATGAGTGGAGATAATCTCTATGATTTGATCCAAGGTCAGGTTTTCATTTTCCCCGACGATATTATGCACGGAAATGGGATATTTCAGGTCTATGCCATAGCGCCCTGCGTTCTGGCCAAAGGTGTAGATATAGGCAGAAATATTCGGTTCGTCAACCATACATAGATCGATGGCCTGGAAATGCTGCTCCTGATTATTCAACGCCAGCGTATTTTCGCCATAACGATGCACCAATTCCAGTAACAGGAGCTTAAGCGGAATATCTTTGTTTATAGCCCAAACATTCATACCGGCACGAAGGGTCAAACCTTCCTTACTACGACTGGCCTGGCGTAATAGCTCAGTATCAACAGACTTTGCGTTTTGTTGATTAACCACAGTGAAAGCAAGAAACTCAGTAAGCCGCTGCTGGCAATCCATAAATCCGCATACTGCATGTTATACGACAGCCAGTCGGCAATGCCTGCACCGGTAAACAGGGCCATTAACGGCACCAGATACAATAATAGGGATGCGCGCAGCAACAGGTTTTCATCAATAGCGACCATAACTTCATCGCCGGTTTTTAGTTGAATGTCGCTATCAACCGGCACTGACTTTTTCTTGAGAACACTGCCGACTGCAATGGTCGCACACGATGCTTTTTGTAGGCAACCGCCACACGCACTATTGGGTCCGCTTTCGACCCAGACCTGATGGTTTTCTATTTTCACCACTACCGCTAATTCTTCTATCATCGTTA
>JAQTLI010000221.1 GCA_028714995.1 Methylobacter sp.
GCGCGCTCGCCATCGGCATGACGTAATCAATGCCGGACAATTGCCCAGCCTTTCCGGTAATGCGTAATGGAGCAGTGCCCTGCTCGGTTGTTTTTATATTGGCGCCCATTGCAGCCAATGGCTCCGAGACTCTTTTCATGGGCCTGCCGGATAATGATTTGTCGCCGGTTAATACGGAATTGAACTCCTGACCCGCCAATAAGCCGCTCAACAGGCGCATTGATGTACCTGAGTTGCCCAGATATAAATCATTCTTAGGCGCTTTTAGCCCATGCTTGCCGACTCCGTGTATGGTCACGCATCCATTAACCGGACCTTCAATTTTGACGCCCATATCACGAAAAGCTTGCAACGTTGCCATCGCATCTTCCGCTTCAAGAAAACCCTTTACATGGGTAATGCCTTCAGCCAGTGATCCAAGCATAATGGAGCGATGCGATATTGATTTATCGCCCGGGACTCGTGCCTCACCTTGTAATCGGCCGCCTGGTTGAACTTCAAATGTTATTGATTTTGACATATTAATTATCGAACTGATCAAGAAAGCGTTGCCGTGCATTTCTGGCATACGTAAAGGTTTCAAAAAGCTGCTGGCCATCATCATTTTTCAGCGTGCGTTCTATTTTATCCAGCTCTTCTTTTAGTTGTTGAATTAAAGGGATTATTTCATTTTTATTGGCCGAGCAAATGTCCAGCCACATGGTCGGGTCACTGGATGCGATGCGGGAGAAATCCCTGAATCCGCCGGCAGCGTATTTAAATATCTCACTTTGCTCGTCTTTTCGTCCCAGCATATCCACCAAAGCAAAGGCGAGTATATGTGGCAAATGACTGGTTGCCGCCAAAATAGCATCATGATGATGCACATCCATCACTGATACCGTAGAACCCAACTGTTCCCAAAAGCACTGAATTTTTTGCAATGCTTCAGGTTTGGTATTGCTGACAGGCGTGATAATCAGGCGCTTGTTCAAAAACAAGTCATCTATGGCCGCTTCCACACCGCTTTGTTCCGCACCGGCAATTGGATGCGCCGGTACTAAGTTATCAGGCACAGCACCAAAAACCCGCTCTGCGGCAGCGATAACATTGCCTTTGGTGCTTCCTACGTCAGTATAAAGCGCTTCATCTGACCAAAAAGGCTTAAGCAACCCCAAAATGGTTTCAATAGTGCCGACTGGTGTCGCAATCACAACACAATCAGCACCTTTAAGCGCCTGCTCAATATCCAGCGTGTAGTCATCAATGACCTCCAGCCGCTTGGCAGTTTCCAGATTTTGCAAATCCTGCTGTCGACCGTATCCAACTATGCTTTTGCTTAAACCACGCTGACGTGCTGCACGGGCAATTGATCCGCCAATCAAGCCAACCCCGATAATGCAGAGCCGGTTAAACATTGCCCGCTAAAACTTCAGTCAATGCTTGCAGAAATACCTGATTCTCTTCTTTTGTGCCAATACTGATACGCAGATGATTGGGCAGTTCATAATTGCCCACCGGCCTGACTATAACGCCCTTGCGCAATAAAGCCTCATAAAGTGGCTGCCCAGGCTGTTTTACATCAACCAATACGAAATTACCCGCCGATTCAATCCACTCTAAACCAAGATCTTTAAAGCCATCCGTCAATTGCTGCATGCCCTGTGTATTAACTGTAATGGTATTTTTCAAATGTTCAAAATCAGTCAAGGCGGCTTCTGCGGCAACTAATGCCAGCGCATTATTGTTAAAAGGCTGGCGTACCCGATTCAATATGTCGGCCATCTGCGGACTGGACAAGCCGTAACCCACTCGTAATCCAGCCAACCCGTATGCTTTGGAAAAAGTACGGGTGACTATTAAATTAGGATGTTTTTTCAGCCAGTCTATCGAATTGACCGATTCAACCGTACGCACAAACTCAAAATATGCTTCATCAAGCACACAGACACAGCTTTCAGGTAATGCGCTTATAAAACTTTCTACACTTGCCTGACTCAGCAACGTGCCGGTTGGATTATTGGGATTAGCAATAAAAACAACACGCGTTTTGTCGGTAACGCGTTGCAGCATGGTATCCAGATCATGGCCGTAATTCAAGGCGGGCACCACCACCGCAGTAGCGCCCACGGCCTGGGTCACTATTGGATATACAGCAAAGGCATGCTGTGAAAAAATCGCTTCAAGCCCAGGCATTAAGAACGCTCTGGCTACCAGTTCCAGAATCTCATTGGAACCATTGCCCAACGTAATCTGGCTCATCTCGATAGCATATTGCCGAGATAACGCCTGTTTTAAATTAAAGCCGTTGCCATCGGGATACAGGGTCAGTTGCGGCAAGGCTGCCTGTATGGCTTCCAGCGCTTTTTTCCCCGGCCCTAAAGGATTTTCATTAGATGCCAGTTTAATAATCCGGGTCAGCCCCAGTTCACGCTCAAGCTCTTCAATCGGCTTGCCGGGTATATAAGGGATTAGCTGTTGAACGCCCGGTGCGGCAAGATTGTATATTTTATCAGTATTATTCATGAATTCTAATCAGATCAGAGGGTAGCAATACGAATGCCGCAAGGATGAGGAAATAGTTAAAGAACCGCTTTAGGATACGAACCCAATATATTAAGCATATTAACGTTGCCTTTTAATATTTCCAGGGCCTGGGCGACATCTTTATCCCCACAGTGGCCTTCAATATCAATAAAAAAGACATAATCCCACAAGCCTTGGCGTGAAGGTCTGGACTCGATATGAACCATACCAATGCCAAATTTAGCAAACGGCTCAAGTATCCTGTGCAAAGCTCCCGGTTGGTTACCTGTGGATACTACCAGCGAGGTTTTATCGTTGCCCGTAGAAGAAGACACTTGCTGGCCAATAATAATAAAGCGGGTGGTATTATTGGGTTCATCTTCGATATTTTTTTCGATGATATTTAAATCATAGATTTCAGCCGCGACGATACCGGCAATGGCAACTGCATGTTTATTAACCGAAGCAAGCCTTGCCGCCTCAGAGTTACTGCTGACTGCAGTGCGCTTAACATTCGGCAGGTTTTTATCCAGCCACTGACGACATTGCGCCAGTGATTGCTCATGAGAAAAAACCTCGGTGATTTCTTCCATACTATCGACCAAGCCCATGAGATTCTGATGCACCCTGATTTCAACCTCGCCGCATATTTTCAGCGGAGAACTCAAAAACCTATCCAGCGTGTGGCTAATGACGCCCTCGGTAGAATTTTCAACCGGAACAACACCGAACTGGCAGTTGCCGCTCTCCACCGCATTAAAAATCTCGTTAATCGTTGCAGACGGAACAGTTTTAACCGCATGACCAAAGTGCTTAAACACTGCCTGCTGGGTAAATGTGCCTTCGGGACCTAAAAAGGCAACTTCCAAGGGTTTTTCCAAGGCCAGGCAGGCTGACATCAGCTCTCTGAAAAAACGCACGGCAGTATCATCAGACAAAGGGCCCTGATTTAATTCTTTAATGCGCCTTAACACCAATGACTCACGATCCGGGCGATAAAAGCTACCCTGTTCACCCAGTGCAATCTTGGTTTTGGCAACTTCCACTGCGCAAGACGCACGTTGATTAATCAATTGCAGAATCTGCTTATCGATTGTATCAATTTTGTCTCTTAATTCGGAAAGGGGGGCGACTGATGTCATTGTTTCTCTTGTTTAATGAATGCTAGATTAATGGGTTCTTTCAAATTCTGACATAAAATCACATAAAGCTAGCACGCCAGCCTCTGGCATTGCATTATAAATACTTGCGCGCATGCCGCCAACCGAACGGTGGCCTTTTAATTCAAATAGTCCATTCGCTTCCGCTGCCACAAGGAATGGCTTATCCAAAGCATCATCGGCCAAAATAAACGGTACATTCATTCTTGAACGGCAGGCGAGTTCCACAGGATTATGATACAAGGAAGATTGATCAATGGCTTGATACAGTTTCGCAGCTTTCGCAATATTACGTTGCTCGATAGCCCCAACACCGCCCTGCTTTTTCAACCACTTGAGCACCAGTCCAACCAGATACCAATTGTAGGTCGCCGGCGTATTTAACATGGAATTGTTTTTTGCCTGTTCCGCATAGTTAAATACCGGGGGCGTAGCTTTACTGGCACCGCCTAGCAAATCATCTCTGACAATAACCACGGTAACGCCTGCAGGTCCCATATTTTTCTGAGTACCGGCATAAATCAAACCATAACGACTCACATCACACTGCCGCGACAAAATATTGGATGACATATCCGAAACCAGCGGCAAGCCATTGTCGTTTGGAATCTCAGAAAACTCCACACCATGAATGGTTTCATTGGAGGTATAGTGCAAATAGGCGGCCTGATCATCCAATACCCAGCTTGAAAAATCAGGAATAGTTGTGAATTTTGACTCTTCTGAACTGGCACTGACCACTACATCACAATAGTTTTGTGCATCGCTTATTGCTTTTTCTGACCATGCCCCCGTCTTGACGTAACAGGCCCTGGTTTTACCTTGTAAAATATTCTGTGGTATCAGCGAGAACTGGGCCGATGCGCCGCCTTGCATGAATAAAACTTTATAATTTTCGGGAATATTGAGCAGTGCTCGAAAATCACTTTCAAGTTCTTCGGCAATGATGGAGAAATATTTGCCGCGATGGCTCATTTCCATAACGGACATGCCGCTATCACGCCATTCCAGCATTTCTTCTCGAGCCTGACGCAATACCGGCTCGGGGAGTGCAGACGGTCCTGCGCTAAAATTATAAACTCTGGACATTATGCCTCTTCATCAGATTCAGTAACATCATCTACAGGCTCTTCTGAAAGAGTATCATCATCCAAGATAGCATCATCTTCGTTTTCGTCTTCATCACCGATTAATCCTTCAATACGATCAACGCCGATTACTTTTTCTTTTTTATCCAGTCGGATAATCGTTACGCCCTGTGTATTTCTGCCGACCACCGAGATGCCATCAACGCGTGTACGAACCAAGGTGCCGCCATCGGTAATCAGCATGATTTCATCATTGTCGTTGACCAGCACGGCGCCAATCACAGCGCCGTTACGCGCAGACGTCTGTATCGCAATCAGACCCTGTCCGCCGCGTTTATGGCAGGTAAACTCTTCCAGCTTGGTTCGCTTGCCATAACCATTCTCGGTGATATTCAGTACCGTGCCTTCGGTCGCGATAATCAGGGAAATGACTTTTTGTCCTTCCTGCAAACGAATTCCACGCACACCAGACGCTGTTCTACCCATGGAGCGGACATCTGTTTCATTAAAACAGACCGCTTTGCCGGTGCTGCTGAATAATAAAACACTTTGTTGGCCGTCAGTTACAGCAACACCCACGAGTGTATCGCCTTCCCTTAAATCAATGGCTATTTTGCCGGTAGTGCGTTGGCGTTCAAATTCTTTTAATGGTGTCTTTTTGACAGTACCCGCCGAGGTCGCCATGAATATGAATTTAGTATCGGTAAATTCTCGTATCGGCAGCATGGCATTAATTTTTTCGCCCTGTTCCAGCGGCAATAAATTAACAAATGGTTTGCCTCTTGCAGCGCGGCTTGCAACAGGTAATTGATAGACTTTAAGCCAGTAAACCTTACCC
>JAQTLI010000222.1 GCA_028714995.1 Methylobacter sp.
GTTAGCGGGATGCCTGCGTAGGTTGCACAGCCGGAAGCTGCGGTAATCCCGGGGACAACCTGGAAATTGATGCCTTGCTGCATTAAGGTTTCAATTTCTTCGCCGCCGCGGCCAAAGATGAACGGATCGCCGCCTTTTAGGCGCACCACACGCTTTCCTGCTTTGGCTAAATCAGCTAGCAGGGTATTGATGGATTCCTGCGGTAGCGCATGATATTGCCGTTGTTTGCCGACATAAATCATTTCTGAATCCCGGCGTGCCAAATTGAGAATCTCCGGCGAAACCAACCTGTCATAAACGACCACATCGGCCTGTTGCATCAACCGCAGTGCGCGAAAAGTTAGCAAGTCAGGCGCGCCGGGGCCCGCGCCAACTAGATAGACTTCGCCAAGAGTAGTGTTTTCTTTTTGCTTGAGCAGGGTTTGTTCTAATTGCAGCTCGGCTTCCTCTTCCTTGCCGGAGAAGACCAGTTCAGCTACAGAACCTTGCAATACGTTTTCCCAGAAAATTCTGCGCTGTGACGGCACGTTAATGTGCTGTTTAACCTTATCCCTGAATTTATCGGCCAGCTGCGCCAGTCGACCATAGCTGGGAGGAATCACGCTTTCTATTTTAGCTCTGAGTAATCTTGCCAGTACAGGTGCAGCTCCGCCAGAGGATACGGCTGCGATAACGGGTGAGCGGTCTATAATGGCCGGGAAAATGAAACTGCAAAGTTCGGGATTATCAACCACATTAACCGGGATGTTTTGCTCATCAGCTATTTTGGCAACCAAACGATTAGTTTCTGCGTCATCAGTGGCCGATACGACCAGTCTGAATCCACGTAGATCAGCAGGAGAAAAGGATTGTTGCAGTAAGTTTAAGTTATAAGTCACCTGTATGCTTGATACGGCAGGACTTATCTTTTTGGCTATCACAGTGATTTTTGCACCGGCCCGTGCCAACAATTCAATCTTACGGGCGGCAATTTCGCCTGCACCAACAACAAGGCAATCTTGATCTTTAAGCTTTAAAAAAACAGGAAAATAATCCATTTAGTTACGATGATTCGTGGATTTAAAAGAGAGTGGTATTATAAGCGTACTGAACTTAGTTGAGAAAACTTAAAAGAGATTGATGATTGAATTTAGCCTAGAAGTAGATGCCAGCGGTTTGAATTGCCCATTGCCTTTGTTACGCCTGAAAAAAGCCTTGATGGAAATGTCCAGCGGGGATGTTGTTAAAGTGATAGCAACAGATCCTGCTGCACATTTGGATTTTGGTGTTTATTCGGATCAGACAGGGCATCAAATTATTGAGTTTATAAGACAATCAAATGCGCAGATTTTTTATATCAAAAAAAAATAGCGTTAAGGGCAACTGATTGGTTGCCCTTAACCTGTATCAGAACTATTTATGAAAATGATGTGTCGGACATGCACCATTTCTTAAGCTAATAACTGGCCAGTTGGCTTCCTTGGCGAATTGATTAAGCTGTTCATCAGGATCGACTGCAACCGGGTGATCCACCAGCTTGAGCAATGGCAGATCGTTGTGGGAATCGGTGTAAAACCAGCTGTTCTGCATGGTTTCTGTTGAGCTTTTTAACCATTGTTCTAACAATGCCACTTTGCCTTCCCTAAAACAGGGCGTGCCATTAAAACCACCGGTATATCGGCCATCTAAAAATTCCGGTGTGGTCGCCAGTAAATTTTCAATGCCATACAATTTAACGATTGGCTCGGTAACAAAGCGGTTGGTTGCCGTAATAACAAGCAGCGTGTCGCCTCTGGCTCTATGTTTTGCAATTAATTCCTGTGCGGGTTTTAACAGCAAAGGTTTGATGGATTCTTCTATAAATTGCGCCCGCCATTGGTAAAGTTGATCGGGATCGTTATCGGCTAAAGGCTGTAGCGAAAAACGCAGAAACTCAATAATGTCCAGGGTGCCTTGCTTGTAATCATCGTAAAATTTTGCGTTGGCTTGTTCATATTGATCTTTATCAACAATGCCCTGGTCTACAAGAAACTGCCCCCACAAATAATCACTATCATCGGCAATCAGGGTATTATCTAAATCAAAAATCGCTAAGCTCACGGTAAACCTGTCTTGAGTAATTAAAAAGAACGGTGCACTATGGCATCTGTACTTTTTTTATGGAACAATGCAGTCATTAATTTAAATTACTGACCTACCTTTATAATTTTACCACTAGCAAGATTAAAGATATAGGGAAGGTAAACACACAGGTTTTAACATGATTGACTCTAAAGGATACCGGCCCAATGTCGGGATCATCCTTTGCAATGACGAGGGTCGCGTGTTTTGGGCAAAACGAATGGGTGTAAACTCATGGCAATTTCCGCAAGGCGGAATTAATCCGAATGAAGACCCTGAAACAGCGATGTATCGAGAATTGTGCGAAGAAACAGGGCTGCAACAGCAGCATGTCCAAATACTAGGGCGCACCCGCTATTGGCTAAGGTATCAGCTGCCCGAGCGGTTTATTCGCAAGAATTCGCTGCCGTTATGCATAGGACAAAAACAGATCTGGTATATGTTGCGCTTGATTACGCACGAATCTAATGTGCGTTTTGATCAGTGCGCCAAACCGGAGTTTGATGACTGGTGCTGGGTGGATTACTGGGAGCCGCTTAAAGATGTCGTCTATTTCAAGCGTAAGGTCTATCAAAAAGCGATGAGCGAGTTAGGCGCTATTCTGACTGCCGAGACTGTTCCTGTTAATGCAGCAGGATATTTGGCTCAAGACAAGCAGCATGACAAGAATAGACCTAAGCGTTAATAGCTATGAGTGCTTGTTTGCAACTCGTTTAACGGTCCTGGCAAACGGACAATCTCTGATTTAATCTGGCCGTCAGCATATAGCTGTATTAAGCGATAACCCGGAGCAGTATTGTCCACGCTGAATTCATTGCTTTCAGGTACAAACTGGAAGCACGTCGAAGGCATACCCATTACGCGTATGGATGCGGCAGTAATGTCCATGACTTGATGAATGTGTCCGGTAGTTATTGCTTTTACTTGTGGATATTTGTCTATCAGCGTAAACAGCTCGCGGCTGTTTTCTATCATCATGGTGTCCATCCAAATACTTTTCGTCTCCAAGCAATGATGATGTACTGCGATAAGCGTGTAGCGGTCAGGGTTGCTATTCAAACAGTTTTCAAGAAACGATAATTCCTCAGTTGACAGGCGGCCGCCGGGAGAGCCTGGTATCTGGCTGTTTAAGTTGACCAGTTGCCAGTTTTCAAATAAAACCTGTTTTCGGCAGTTAACTTTGCTGGTGTTCAAGACCTGCAGCATGAGTTCGTAATCATCATGATTGCCGGGCAGGCAGACAGATGGGACTTTATATGCTTCGAGGGTATTCAAGATGCGCTGGTAGCTTGCTTTGCAAGGATGCTGGGCCAGATCGCCGGTGAGCAGAATCAAATCAAAATGCTGATTTGAAGCAAAGGCTTGTTCAAGACAGGCGTGGAAATAATATTCGGTATTAATTCCCAACAGCTTGTCTTCCGGTGTCGGCAGAATATGCAGGTCGGATATTTGCAGTATCGATATACAGTCTGACGGGATGCGTGACATGGGGAAGATTCTATGCCACTTCTTTACAAAGAATTTTGGAGTTTCTTTGCGGGTTATACAGCGCTTTAAGTTGATCAGGAAGCTGGGTAATATCTGATGACAAGAATCCCCGTTCAATAAACCAGTGCATGGTTTGTGTTGATAAAACGAATAATTTTTTCAGGCCAAGTTGTCTCGCCTTGCGGTAGACATACTCAAGCATGCGGTTGCCCCTGGCCGATCCCCGATAATCAGGATGCACGGCAAGGCAGGCAATGGCACCGAACCGGCTTGGAACATCCGGATGTAATGCGGTACAGCCAATGATCAGGCCGTCCCGTTCTATAACGATATAATCGACGATTTCCATTTCAATTTTTTCTCTGGAGCGCTTGGTTAATATCCCTTGCTGTTCCAAAGGTTTTATCAATTCCAGAATGCCGCCAATGTCGTTAAGACTGGCTGGCCGTAATTCTTCAAATGGCGTTGAGCTGATCAGTGTGCCTATGCCGTCGCGGCTGAATAATTCAAGCAACAGTGCGCCATCCTGTGTCCTGTTAATTAAATGTACGCGGTCAACGCCTGACTGGCAGCTTTGGATTGCGGCCTTGAGCGGTAAACTCATGCTGCTGGATATGTCTAGATGTTGCTGCACGAAAGCGTTGGCTTCAACGGTGGTCATTTGCTGGATTTGTTCACCATTATCGGGATTGCAGCAGCTTTGTTCAGTCATTAAAATCAGTTTTTCAGCTTTTAATGCAATTGAAACTGCCGTGGCAACCTGTTCGGCAGACAGATTAAAGACTTCCCCACTGGGTGAATAGCCAATAGGGGAGATCAATACCACATTGTTCTGGTCAAGTTGCTGGTGAATGGCTGCACTGTCGATACGGCGGACTTCGCCGGTATGGCAGTAATCAACGCCGGCAATTACGCCGATAGGCTTGGCAATGACAAAATTGCCCGAAGCAACCTTGATTTTGGCGCCCGCCATCGGAGAATTGGCAAGTCCCATGGATAACAGCGCTTCAATTTCTACGCGCACCAACCCGGCGGCTTCTTTAACGCATTGCAGCGCCAAGTCATCAGTAATCCGCAGGTGTTTATGAAACAGGGCAGGGGCGTTCAGTTTGTTAAGGCGCTGGTCAATCTGAGGGCGTATGCCATGAACCAGAACCAGGCGTATACCCAGACTGCTGAGCAAGGCAAAATCGTGAACATGGTGCTCAAAGTCTTCAGCGAGTATTGCTTCGCCACCAAAAGAAATGACAAAGGTCTTGTTGCGATGCGCATGGATATAGGGCGATGAGTCTCTAAACCAGCTGACGAATGATTTTTTTGATTCCATGTTGATTCGACTAATGTGTAGTGCCGTAGGATGTGCTGACGACTGCATATATGCAGGATGTAGAGCAATGTCGGGAGCGATTGCCGAAGCACGAAGCGAACCGTTCGAGTTGATTATTTAAAGCAGCTTAACCAGCGTAGCGACAACTGCAATCGATGCTGCCATTAGACCACCCAGCTTGATTATGATTCTGTATTCCATTTCGAGCATATCCCTGCGTAAATTGGTTTCAAGTTCAACCAAGTCATTTTTGGTTGCCAGTTTGTCTTCAATCAGGCGAGCTTGTTCACTGGCGAATACTTCGGCCTGTTCTTCGGTAAAACCCACCGCTTTGAGTTTTTTCACAAAGCTATGTGTATCGAAAGTAATGGTGGTCATGACTCATTCCCGGTTGAAATTTCATTGCTCGCACATACGAAATTATTAGTCTAAAACAGAATGCAATGTCAAGTAGTGTTATCGCTAATTAGGGTGCACATCGCGTACCGATTTGCAATTAAAAGACTCAAATGGTACGCATTGTGTACCTTATATATTAATCCAGATTATCCGTCACAGCACCCTTGGAAGCCGAGTTGACCAGCTTGGCATATTTTGCCAATACGCCACGGGTGTAGCGTGGTGCAGGTTGTTTCCATTTTTCAAGACGACGGGAGATTTCGTGTTCATTGACA
>JAQTLI010000223.1 GCA_028714995.1 Methylobacter sp.
CCACCGTTCTGGGCGAAGTCACTCCCACAGTAAAATTCAAAACCACCGGTACGATTATCGAGTCGCCCGGCTGGCAGGTGTTGTATAAAAATGAAGCGTCAGCTCAGTCAGATAAGGAGTCAAAAATCCTGCCCAACTTTGTTGAAGGCGAAACCGGCCCCCACCAGCCGTCGGCAAACCAGGGCAAAACCACGCCGCCCAAGCCCTACAACGAAGCAAGCTTGCTGAGTATCATGGAATCAGCTGGTAAAACCTGTGACAATGAACAGCTCAAGGAAGCGTTAAAAGAAAAAGGCCTGGGCACACCGGCAACCCGGGCTTCGATTATCGAGGTGTTGATCAAGCGCAAGTACATCCAGCGGCAAAAGAAGACCCTGCTCAGCACCGAATCAGGGCGGCATCTGATCTCCCTCATCGCCGACGACAGGCTAAAATCTGCTGCGATGACCGGAGAATGGGAGGGCAAACTCAAAAAAATAGAACACAACGCTTATGACCCCGATCAGTTCATGGCCGAAATCATCCAGTTCACCCAGAAAATAAAAGATCAATCAGACCGGCCGCTTTATGACCAAAGCCGCTTGGGTTACTGCCCGTTATGCGGGCATCCCGTAATTGAAGGTAGAAAAGGCTATGGTTGCAGCGACTGGAAAGCCGGTTGCCAGTTTGTGTTATGGAAGGAGGTGTATGGCGTACTGGTCACACGGGACATGGCCTGTCAATTGCTGCAAAACACCCGAACCCTGCACAGTTACGCGATCAAGCTAGACGATGACGTGTTTAATGCCCAGCTGACTCTCAACAATCAGGGTGAAATAGGTTATAGCAAAGCCGAGTCGGGGCAGCGGCCTGGCGTCAAAGCAGCCATTGCCGATTGTCCGCTGTGTAACGGAAAAATCATTGAAACCGTAAAAGCCTACAGCTGTAGCGAATGGCGCAATGGCTGCAAAATGGTTATCTGGAAAACCGTCGCGCATAAAAAAATCACCGCCACTATGGCTAAAAAATTACTAAGCAATGGCGAGACAGGGCCATTAAAAGGCTTTAAATCCGGCAAAGGCACAGAGTTTGAAGCCAACCTGAAACTGGTCGATGGTAAAGTTGAAATGGAGTTTGCTGCGCGTTAATGCAAAGGGTTGGATGATTTTTGGTCAATTTAACGGCAGCCCAGATAGAACAGGCTAACAAAAGGAAATATGACAAATTAATGGCAGTGTTATCCACAGTTTCTGTGGATAACACGCAGGCAAATTTTAAATTTAGTCTGTGTTTAACAAACGGTCGTTTTACAGAAAAATGTGCTACAGATAGAAATAGGCAAGTTCCGGCCTATTGTTGGAGTGCAAAGTCATTTTGAATGGTGATAGCGTCCAGATTAAGGGGTAATGATGCGAAACAGTATTGTACCTTTTGAACCTAAAGTCAGGCTGGTGAGTGATGCGTAGACTTCTAACCTGCCCGGTTTTGCGCTGGGTAAGCGTGTGCATAAAACCAAGGCTATGATCTGATCATCGTTAGTAACATTTTAAAATTACTGACGGCTTTTAAGGCATGCGGTTTACTGGCGGGTATTATAATTATCTCGCCTTGTTTCAGATGAAATGGTTTCCCGGAAATTCTGATTTCCACCTCTCCATCAAGAACCTGAACCAAAGCATCAAAAGGCGCTGTATGTTCACTTAGACCCTGACCCATGTCAAATGCAAATAAAGTTACCGTCCCGGTATTTTTATCGATGATAGTTTTGCTGACAACCGCCCCATTTTGATAATTAATCATCTCAACCAAAGGCATTATTTCATTATTCATTTTCTCTATCCTTAGAATATATTAATAAGTCTAGCCAAAAGCTAAGCGTACGAGGTGAAACGCGCACATTTTAGTTACACGACCCTGACCCCCATTGATTCACTTTGCCCGGAACATTCATTGTATTTACTGTATGAAGCCAAACACCAAATCAATGATGCCTTGAAAATGATTGTGAACCAAGGCATGGGCTTGAAAGGTATACATCGTGAATAATTACTATTTTTGACGGGCAAGACCGTATCTACCTGGCTGTTTCCACCACCGATTTCAATGATGCCAACCCTTTTTCAAACTGGCCGCCGACCATCTTATCGCAGCTCATGATTAAGCCTATGGCCTTGCTCATGAAGTTATTCTTTCCGTACATACTCCATGTCACGGTGGTTTGATCGTTTTCAGAATTGAAGGTGAACTCTGCGGTATTAGTGGCTGCGAAGGGTTTCAGGAATTCAAGTTTGAACTTAATAAACTCGTCTGGGCGGCTCTCGATGATTGTCATGCTTCCTTGGCCTACCTTGTTGTTGCCCGACCATCTCATAATGGCGCCCGTTCCCGATGATGGTCCTTCGAAGGAATTCTTGGCTTCGGGGTCGAGTTTTGCCCACGGCGACCATGCATCCCACTTCTGCAAATCGTTCACTTGGGCAAAAACGGCCGATGCAGGGGCGGATATTGTGCCTGTTCGGGTAACGCGGAAATCAGATGGTTGCATTGCTGCAAATATAAGAAAGATAATGACGGCACCTGCGACCAAGATGAGGATTATGTCGAGCATGGTATGTCCTCCTGCAATTAATCATAAAAAACACACTATAGATCAACCTATAATTTTGATTCAATCATTTTGATGCATTTTTAATCAATGGTATGGTCAGTCAGGTTCTGCCTTATTAATTGATGAAACGGGTACTAAATTATTTAAAAACTGGGCAGAACAATTTTGCCAGGAATAATTCAATGCCTGTTGACGGCAATCTTCGCTATTCAACTCTAATGCACCTTTAAACGCTTCCTGCAAGTTCTCCCGCATGCAACCAGTTTGATTATCGATTAAAACATCTAGGGGGCCTTGGACTGGAAAAGCAGCTACGGGCACACCGCAAGCCAGTGCATCCAGCATAACTATCCCAAAAGTGTCGGTTCGGCTGGGAAAAACGAAAATATCCGCTGCCGCCATAGTTTTCGCTAGCGACTCACCAATTTCAAAGCCGGCAAAAACAACGGCTGGAAAATTCTTTTTTAATGTATTCAGTTGTGGGCCACCGCCAACCACAACCTTAGTGCCTGGAACAGGTAAGGAAAGAAAAGCTTCAATGTTTTTTTCAATGGCGACTCTGCCCACATACATCGAAATAGGACGTGGGTACTTCAAAAAATCTTTATCTCTCGGCTTGAAGCGATCAGTATCTACACCCCTGGACCAGCGCACAAATTTATTTTTATTAAACCCCCTGTTAACCAAGTCTGCTTCCACCCGCGCAGTTGCGACCATTATCTGACTGGCCGGCTTATGAAACCAATGTAGTAAACGGTAGCCCCAGGTAACCGGAGTCTTAAAGCGCAGATTGATATATTCTGCAAACAAGGTATGAAATGAGGTAGTAAAGGCCAGTTTATGTTTCAGGCAATATTTCCGCGCAGATAGCCCCAATGGACCTTCAGTGGCAATATGGATGCAATCTGGCGCAAAATTGTCCAGCAATTGTTTAACTTTTGGGTAGCAAAAAATTGATAATTTAATTGATGGGTAAGTGGGGCATGGAATGGTATTAAATTGATCGGGCGTTATCAAAAGAACATCATGGCCCTGGCCCCGAATAGTTTTACATGTATTTTCAATGGTTGTTACAACGCCATTAATTTGTGGGTACCATGCATCGGTAATAAAAGCGATTTTTAATGGCATATAAAATTTCCATAGTTTGCTCGTAATATTCATTTTAAGGGTTCAATATGAACATATGATTACAGTTCTATGACAATTAAAAGTGTCAAATTCTAAGCTATCCAAATAAGATTTATTCTGCACAATAAGCTTTCGATATAGGGTCTGAACGTTGTTAGAGAATACCCAAATCAGCTCTCTGATAAAGTAAATTTTGATTAAAAACTCATGTCAATTAGCAGTTTTCACGTTTCTTTTGAAAGATTTCTATATCTGCAAAGGGGCGGCTTCGGTCTGTTGGTTGAATAACGCAAATCGTCCAATACCAGTCATTGAGACTGGTCGGAAAACTTTACAAGTTGGTTACATGTTTAGTCCCAGAATTAACTGGGTAGAATCCGGTCTTTTGTGAATGGCGCAGTTCGAGCGAGGCTGATGTGTCAAAACTCAGCTCCGAGCCTTAAAGATTTTGTTTTACCCTATTTGTATCCAAGAATCAGGCATATTCTTAATGGAATCTCCCTATTACCGAGTATTTTATACTGGGACGGATAGGCTGCAGTTTTATAATCCGGCTTATTTGTCCCAGCATATTAATTTCTTCCTTGGCTACAGGGAGGTATTCATATAAGTCCATTTCAACAGAACCTCAGTCATTAACCGATATTGTCACTCAAGCTGTTTTTATCATCGTCCATTTGGCGATGCCGAAAGGTTCCCGGCGACGCTTTCATGGACGACATCATGTGGACGTTGAAAGGGCGCTTCTCCATCCAGAACAGCACAACTGCAAGTGTATCAAGGAATGACCAACCATACCGTGCATAATCCAGTAAAGTGACTGCGCACGCTCACTGAGATTGGCGGTATGTTTATAAGAACCACCGTTTTATTTGTTTTATTGAACTCCGAAACTTTAGTATTCAATGTTAACATTGTTAGTATGAGCCTTTGCACTCAGCTTGTAGCTGCAAAACAAAGGCATACCATTGCAATTACTTGAATCAACGAGGAATCGGATGAGTAAGTTTTCCCTGTCAACGTTACCAAAAACCGGCCTGGCCGGATTAAAAGAAAACTGGCGTAGTGACCTACGGTCCGGATTTTTAGTATTTCTTATTGCTTTGCCATTGTGCCTGGGCGTTTCTATAGCTGCTGACTTTCCACCGTCTGCAGGTATTATTTCCGCTATTATCGGGGGGCTACTGGTATCGCGCATTAGCGGTTCATACCTGACTATCAATGGCCCGGCTGCCGGATTGATTGTAGTGGTTTTGGCTGCAGTGCAAACACTGGGTGAAGGCGATGCCATGGCCGGTTACCGTTATACCTTGGCGGCGGTTGTGGTGGCCGGCATACTGCAGGCGTTGATGGGGGCATATAAGATAGGGCAACTGAGTTCCTTTTTCCCCACGTCAGTAGTGCATGGAATGCTGGCTGCAATTGGCATTATTATCATCGTCACCCAAAGTCATGTCATGCTTGGGGTGACGCCGGCACCCGGTAGCCTGTTTTCGACTATTGCACAGATTCCGCATAGTTTGTTTAACATGAAACTGGATGTTTTCCTCATCAGTTTTTGGGGCTTGCTGATACTGATTACCTGGCCTTTAGTCAATAGCAGGTTTCCCGCGCCTGTCATGGTGGTGGTGTTGGGAATGATATTCGCCTGGCATTTTGATCTGGCTCAAGATGCAGCTGTCAGCGGATCGAAATTCATGGTGTCGATTTCTGAGAACTTTTCGGCCGACTTTTATTTTCCGGATTTTTCCAAACTTTTTACCGTAGCCTTTTGGGAAGCGGTGCTAAGTCTAAGTTTTGTTGGCAGTCTTGAAACCTTGCTGAGCGCGACAACGGTCGATAAGCTGGATCCCTATGAACGCACTTCCTAT
>JAQTLI010000224.1 GCA_028714995.1 Methylobacter sp.
CGATTAATATGCATAGCGGCTGGCTGTTTGGTGGCTACGATGGTTTGGTAACTAAAGCTTACCACCAGGCCAGCCACTTTCTTTACTTAATTCATGGAGTTATCTCTTAAGTAAGTGCCATTCGGGTTAGAGTGTGATTTTTTGCGTTTTTGGGGCTCAGTTTGGTACGCGCACTTTGTCGCAGTCAAACGCTGATGTAATGCGGGGTTGAACCTGTATTGTCACACTGGAAGTGACATATGGAAAGCCCAGACTCATTGTTGAATCTGGGCTTTACCTGTTAAGTTGTTCTTATTGTTATTGTACCTAACAACCATTCCTCCTCAGAATTAGTAGGCGTATTGTATATTGCGAATTTGTAAAAAACATACGTACCATTACTTATAAGCTGCAAAACGGCTTTTAATTTTTTCCACCTAATAGGCGTGATTTTGCCAGCCAACAAATACAGAGCGTGCATTAAAAACAATAAGATAACAATTATTACTGGTAAACTTTGACAGTCTTTTATTGTAAAAACTGGCAAATTTTCAACGCCGTTTCACAAAATGAGGTTTCCTTGTGAAAGAAATTCGAGCTTATATTCAGCCCTTTATGCTATCTACACTGACCCAGACTCTGCTCGATATACCGCACTTTCCTGGCATGAGGGTATCTGATTGTGATGGCTATTTAGGGTGTGAAAAAGTAATAACGGAACATGACTTCACGCTGTTTGTGACGAAAAAGCGTATTGAGATTTTCGCTCAGGATGAATTGGTGGACAGCATTGTCAATGCCATAATGCCAATACCCATCAGCAGGGCGTAGACGATGTCTATATCATTAATGCTGATGAAAGCTGGCATATCAGCTCCGGCGAGGGAGGAAATAACCTGGCATGATGCTGCTGCATGGATAGCACTAAATCGTTAAGTACTTCTCATAATAATCCTGCCTTATGTAGAAAAGCTCTGGTGGAAAATTGAAAATCTACCGGGGCTTTTTTACTTGGGAGACAATGTCTGTGTTAATCAACATACAAAACTTACCAGGGAAGCGAGGGAAATCAACATTAAAAACTTTCCAGACACCAAGATTACTTCGTACGAAATCAATATCCTACGAAAACTGATCTGGTAAAGTCCAGGTTGATAGCTGGAAAGTAGGTGGCGTTGATTTACACGTAAGATATTGTTTTATATTTCACAAATAGATCTACACTCGTTGATAGCTATATTATCTATCGGGCGTGTCCAAAATACGGTTTATCATGGGGGGCTGTTGCAATACTCTATCGTCTAGAGTTAAGTCGATCATGCCTTTAAGATCTAAAAAATGTTTCTCAGCTTCTTTTAGGTGTTCTGTTGCTTTAGTCAAATCACCATCTTTTACAGCTTCTCGAGCTTTTTTCAAATAATCATTAGCACGGTTACGATAACGGTCAACTTTATCATTAGCATTGATTTCTTTACTTAGCTTTAATGCATCTTTGATACTCGTAACAATGACATCGTTATCAGCATTGTCACTGATAGCTTTTAATGTTTCAGCAACTTGACCTGCAGTAGCCTCAATTCCTTCAATTGGAGTCATTCTCTTTAAAGTGTGATAAGCTTTTGATTAAAGGGAGTTATACGTAGTATGCAGTTGTTTGATATAGGTTTGCATCGAACTTTTAATGCGATGGTCGCGCGTTCGAATCACGCACGACCCACCACAAATGCCTTTGATTTTTAAAGGAAATCAACAAGATTGCCCGTCGAGTTGAAACAATATAATTGCAGTAAGGCGCAAATTTAGGCGCACTTCTGTTTATTTGCTCAATGAGGTGGCGTAATGAACCAGCAAGACCAACCAAACATTGACAAGCACTTAGTCGTTTCCGGCAATCAATGCCGATTAACCGATAACTCTACTCACAAAAATAAATTTCAATTTGATACAGGTTTGGTATCTGAAGCTTTTGAGAAATGTTATCCATTTCTTCGTTTTGGGAGGATTGCATAATGGCTTACCTCGGCGTTGTTGAATAAATCAGTTTTTCAGCATTCAAATCGATTATATGACATCATTTTGAATTCACTACACCAATCGATTTCACACCATGCCGTACAAACATAACGAGATCTGCCGCCATAAAATCACAAAATCTCGTTATAAAGTGACGAACTGGCATGATTACAACAATGGGTTACGGCAACGTGGTGATTTTACGATGTGGTTTACTGAAGAGGCGATAGCCGACTGGCACCCAGTCAAGACGAGAGATCGAGGTAGACCGCAGGAGTATTCTGATATTGCGATAGAAACTGTCGTATTGATTCGCCAGGTCTTTCATCTGCCATTACGCCAAACCGAAGGCTTCATGAATTCGCTTGCCCGTGTCATGAAAGCTGATATCACCATTCCTAATTTCAGCAGCATTACCCTACTCAGGCATAGCCTGACGAAAGCGATGGAACCAGGTAGTATCGTCATTGTCGATTCCACCGGACTCAATGTGTATGGCAAAGACGAATGGCACCAGGAAAAAACACGCTGTTCCTGCTCGGCGTATCTGGCGTAGACTGCATCTTGCGATTGATAAAAATCATAACGTTCTGGCATGTGAACTCACTACGCCAGAAGTTGGCGATCCCACAGCGGTTCCAGATCTTCTCGACCAAATTACCACCCTTTTCGATACCTTCATGGGTGATGGCGCCTACGATGGCGAACCAGTTTCTCAAGCTGTTCTAAACAAGCAACCCAATGCGCAAGTAGTGGTTCCGCCGCACAAGAACGCAGTTTGTTCAGGCGCTTGCGACACGCAGCGAGACCGGCATATTCAAATCATTGCTGAACAAGGTCGCATAGCGTGGCCGCGAAAAACGGGTTATAACCTTCGAAGCTATGTTGAGCTTGCCATGCAGCGTTATAAACGCATTTTCGGCAATACCATGAAAGCGCTTGCGTTGCCGCAACAAAAAACGGAAGCATGGATCAGTGCGTCTGCACTCAATAGAATGACAAATCTAGGCATGCCTGTGTCCGTAAAAATCTAACTAACGTTAGAAATGGGGAGCTTTGTCCAATTTTTGATTTATTCAACAACGCCTCTACAAGGTATCTTTCCAACACGAGATTAACTCCTAAGGCGCAATAGCGGAAGCGTATTGCGCCGTATGTTACCCAGCAATAAGGCCTGACCCTACTCTCCAACGGATTCTGTTACGCTGCTGAACTTTGAATTTATCCTGGTTTAAAAGAATCATCCAGCGTTTCCTTTGGGTCGGAGCTGTGTAAAAAATGTAAAAAATCGAAGAGCGATGGAAATACTTCTAGGCAAATACCCCCTATAAATCAAACAAAGTGGTGTTATTTTTTAAAAACAGAATGATTTATAGCATTCAGTGGAGTTAATTTTAAATTTTCAGATTTAATAATGCGTTTTTACAGCCTAGGTCAATTTGAGACAATCAATTGCAAAACGGCTTTCAATTTTTTCATGCTCTTTTACATCAATCACATATTCAGAGCTCATCATCCAGTGGCAGTAAGGTCAAAACATCGGCCCTGATTCTTTGCCATTCATTTCGGGCCGGCTCCGTCTGGTATTCAACGGTTTCGCCTCCTTCCTGAGTGTGCCACACCAAACTTGGCGTCTTTCCGGCTCCATTATCACGCAATGCCGGCATATAGACGTTAACGGGCTGCACCATGGTTTCGAATCGTGCGGCAATCTGTTGAGCAAGTGCGGGACTGTCAATGATCAAGCCAATCTCAGTATTTAGATGCATCGACCGTTGATCGAAATTCATTGAGCCAAGGAATAGCTTCTGACGATCGAATACAAACAGTTTTGCATGCAGGGAATAATTTCCATAGCTCGACATTGCCGCCGTTTGCCCACTGCCTTTGACATTACCTAGATGTGCGCGGGTTTCATAGAGTTCTACGCCAGCCTCAAGCAGGGGTATCCGATAATGCATGTAACCGGATTGTGCCAGCAACACAGTCGTTGACTCCAGTGAGTTTGTCAAAATGCGGACGCGCACGTTGCGTTGACGGAGTTTTTTAAATAACTGCATGCCTTCGTCATCTGGTATCAGAAAGGGCGTGACCACCAGTAACTCGGATTTCACTGCCATAGCGGCATTGGCTACCGACCGTTGCATCAGCTTGCCCAGCATATCGCCATGTTCCACTTTCTTTTTGTCGGGGCTATCGTAGACTAGCTGCGGGTGCGCCCAGATTAGTGGCAAACGGCCGGTGATTATCCCGTCAAACGGCTCGCCGGATACAGCCCGCTTCTGAAAGTCAATACCGCTCGCCTGCAATTGCCGCCTATGTTCGTTCAATATGTCGCGATAATTATTCAATGCGGTAAGGGATGCCCTTTCCGCTGAAAACGCTTCGGCCGGGATCGACAGGATATTGTTCCAGAACTCGTCGAAAGTCATTGAAAGCTGACGGGCAATTGGACCGGCGATAAAGATGTCATTGTCGGCGAATTGGGACTCAGGACCAATCTGAAAGAATTGGTCACCTATATTGCGCCCGCCTATCAGCGCTATCGCATTATCCACGACGAGCAATTTATTGTGCATACGATAGTCGAGCCGGGAGGCATTAAACATGAACTCTATGGATCGAAACAGCATGTTATAACTGCGATCCGCGAAAGGGTTGAAAATTCGAATCTCGATCATTGGATGCGCGTCAAGCGCCATAATCCGGTCGTCACCGGCCGTCATTTCGGCATCGTCGATCAGCACTCTCACTCTCACCCCGCGATCGGCGGCATGTAACACAGCGTCGGTAAGCAGCCTGCCTGTTTCGTCCTCGTGAAAAATAAAATATTGAAGGTCGAGCGTTCGTTCTGCGGCATTGATCATTTGCATTCGGATCTGAAACCCGTCGGCGCCTGCCGGAATAATGCGAAATCCAGAATTGCCATGGTGTTCTCGCCCCGCAGTTTCAAATTGCCGGCCAAGCCGGGTCAATTCTGGATGAGTCAATGCCGAGGACGATGTTTTTGAAAAATCCGAACCCGACGGAAGCGATGCGCACCCATATAAAATCGAGGCTATCAATATGACAAGCGAAATTCTTAACCAGCTTATCATTCCGGTTCTCCAGCGAGCTTGGCTCGGGCTGCTTCAAGAGCAGCCTGTACGACCGCTCTTTTTTTGCTTGTTATAGGATTGGCGTTTTTAGCACTATTTTTCCTGGATGCCTCGAACAAGGATTATTTCGGCACTTATCGGGCATGAGCCGTTTTTTTTTTACGGGTACGCGAGCGTTTCTTCCTAGCGTGTTTTGTTACAATCTTGACCTCAGTGGTGCCTTCTTTTTTCATATCAAGCTTCTTGGCGGTTCTGTCGCAAAGTTTGTCAGTTTGAGCGATAATTGACAATTTTTTTGTAAAAAATCCAATGATTAGTTTTAAAGGCGTCCATTTTCCAAAAGATGTAATTCTATTCGCAGTTTTCTTTTATGTCCGCTATGCCGTTTCCTATTGAGATTTAGAGGAAATCATGAAAGAAAGAGGCGTTAAGATTGATCACGCTAAACTCAATCGTTGGGTCATTCGCTAT
>JAQTLI010000225.1 GCA_028714995.1 Methylobacter sp.
AAGAGCGCGCCACTGATTTCTCTCAGGCGCGACCAGAACTTGGCCATGCCACCAATGCCTCTGCGGTAGTTGGCCGTCGTTCGCTGACTCAAGGCACATTTTTTGATCGCCGGATATTTTTGATTTCCTATGACCCTACCCAAGACCCGGACGGCAAAGTGCTGGAAGGTGTTTTGCTCGCTGTAGGCCCTGTTGGTGCGGGTATTAACCTGGAATATTATTTTTCCACCGTCAACAATGAACGCTTTGGCTGCGGCTCTAAAGTGCCGCATAACATCACCGGTTTTTTTGGCGTGATGGAAGGCGCAAACAGCGATTTGCGTACCGGCCTGCCGCAGCAAATGGTTGAAATTCACGAGCCGATGCGCCTGCAGATTCTGGTTGAGGCGAAAACAGCAGTGCTGGAACAGATCTACACCCGCCAGGAAAGTTTACGCGAACTGATAGCGGGCGGCTGGGTGCATCTGAGCACCAAAGACCCTGACAGCGGTGAAATTTTCATCTTCGAGTGTGGCGCAGGCTTTGTGCCCTGGCAAGCCGAAACCGAAGCGCTGCCGGTTTATGAAAAATCACCGGATTGCTATCGGGATCAAACGCTACCCGTTCCACCGGCACTCATTAAACAACCTGAACTGTTGGGAGTTGTGTAATGGATGGATTGGTCATTTTAATTCCCTTAATGCCATTTATCGCCGCAACCCTCATCGGCTTGGGCCATCTGCTTGGCGTGATCAATGGTGAAGCGGGTGAAAACACAACGGCGGATATAGCAACCTGGACTATCAGCATGTCTTCCTTACTGGCTTTGACTTTGCTGGGCGCTGATTTACTGGACAAAAATACCGGTTCATACAGTATAGGGCACTGGCTGGACAGCGACACGCTGCACATCCAGATCAATTTTATCACCAGCGGCTTTAGTGTCCGTCTGGCGGTGCTGTTTTCTATTCTGCTAGTGATCATCATCCGCTTTTCAATCAATTACATGCACCGGGAAGCCGGCTTTCACCGGTTCTTTTTTATCCTGAGCCTGTTTGCTTCTGCCATGTTGCTGTTAGTGCTATCGGGTAATGCCGTAGGCACTTTTATCGGCTGGGAAATTGCTGGATTTTGTTCGTACCTGTTAATAGCCTATGCTTATGACCGTCCGGTTGCCGCCACTAATGCCACCCGTGTATTTGTGACCAATCGTATCGGTGACGCCGGCTTTATTCTCGGGATTGGCCTAAGCTATGCCTGGGTCGGCAGCATTAACTGGAGTGATCTGAATGCCACTGCTGCCCAACTGACTTCGGGTGAAGCAACCGCGATATCCCTTTGCTTTGCCATCGCCGCTTTTGCAAAATCGGCACAATTTCCCTTTATCCCCTGGCTGGCTCGAGCTATGGAAGGGCCAACGCCATCGAGTGCGGTATTTTACGGCGCGGTAATGATCCATGCCGGTGTTTATCTGTTGATTCTACTGAATCCGATTTTTGAGCAAGCTCCCTTTACCAAGGCCCTGGTCGCCATAATAGGAGCAATAACAGCGGTCTATGCCGTTATAGTCGGACTGACCCAGACAGATGCCAAGAGTTCATTGATTTTTGCGACATCGGGCCAACTGGGCCTGATGTTTCTGGAATGCGGCCTGGGTTATTGGCAGCTGGCCGGCTGGCATCTTTGCGCTCATGCTGTTGTTCGAGGCTATCAATTCTTAACTGCGCCATCACTCATGCATAATGTGCAGGGCAACCCCATAAAACCCGTCGCCCCTGTCATTGCAAGGCTACGCTGGGCTTATGTCGCATCATTACAGCGCTTCTGGCTGGACCAGATTAACGACTGGGCACTGGTAAGACCGATTCGCCGTCTGGCGCACGATCTGGGTCATTTTGATGACCATATCATTGACGGCATCATGGGCGCTCCCGCTCCTGCAATCCGCGCCATATCGTCACTGGCGCAACTGGAGGAGAAAACCATTGGTGCCCGGCTGGACAATGAATTCGATTCCTTTGCTCAAGGCAGCGGTCTGGCTGGAAAACTTACCGAATGGACAGCCGCCCTACTGCATTGGTTTGAAGACCGATTTGTGTTGCGCGGCATAGGTAAAGGTACGATTAGTTATGGTCGTAAACTTGGGCATGCCGCCAATAAATTCGAACAGCTAATACTAAGGCCGCGCTATCTGGTGTTGTTTGTGTTTATAACATTGCTTGTTGCATTTTGAGGCACTGATGGATATTACTGTTACTCCATGGTCGGCATCGGCAGCCTTCCCTCTGCTCACTGCGCTGACACTGGTTCCGCTGGCTGCCATGATCGCCATCCTGTTTTCCCGGTCATCGACTGTTGCACTACGTTTTGGTTTTGCCGGAGCGATATTGACGCTACTGCTTAGCTTCTATCTGCTCTCTGTTTTCGATTCCAACAGCCCCGGCATTCATCTGGTTGAACAGGTGCACTTCGCTGGTCTCAGTTACAGTGTCGGCGTTGATGGAACAAGCATTTTATTTATTCCGCTGACGGCTGTTTTAACCTTGCTGGCTTTGACCTATACCTTAATTACCCGACACATCAACGACCGGCTGTTCATTGCCTGCCTGCTGGGTTATGAAACCATATTGATCGGCGCTTTTGCTGCGCTGAATGTCATGCAATTTTGGCTATGGAGCATACTGGAACTGATCCCTGTGATTCTATTGACGGTTCATGCAGGAACCGGACAAAACAGGCGCAGGATCATCGTTTTATTGCTGCAATACTGGGGCAGCGGTTTGCTGATGACCCTGGCCGGTTTTTTGTTTCTCGCTTTTGGCTTAATAGACTCAGAGCATCCGCTGACTTTCGACTGGCTGACCCTACAGCAGAATAATGCCTATTTACACGATGAAGTATTGATATTTGTTCTGCTGTTTTTTGGTTTCGCCATCCGTATGCCTTTATTTCCGTTTCACGGCTGGTTGCCGGTATTGGCGGAGCAAGGCACTGTCGCCAGTGCCGCCATTTTTCTGGTGGGCTTGAAGCTGGGCATTTATGCGGTCATTCGTTTTATTTTGCCGCTGGTTCCCGGAGTTGCCGAACATTGGTCAGAATTCGTGGTAACTCTGGGCATGATCAGTATTTTTTACGGTGCATTGCTAGCGCTCATGCAAATCAATATTCGCCGGTTACTGGCCTTTGCTGTCGTCAGTCATACGGGAATGCTGGTAATAGGCGTTTTCTGCTTTAACGCGCATGGTTTGGAAGGCAGCATCTTGCTGTCATTGGCATATGGTCTGGCGACGGCAGGCATGCTGTTCAGCGTCGGCCTGATTTATGAGCGCACCCGCACCGCTTTTATCCCTCGATTGGGCGGACTGTTTGATACCAATGCCGCCATAGCGATTCTTTTTTTGATTTCCGCACTGAGCACCATGGTTATGCCCGGTACGCCGGGATTTGACGCCGCGCATTTACTCATTGAAGGGATTATTCAAGAAGATGGCTGGTATCTTGCCATCGCTATTTTGATTGGCAACGTTCTGTCCGCCGCCTTCTTGTTATGGGCTTTTCAGCGAATATTTATGGCTACCTCAAAACGGGCGCAGCAACCTTACAGCTGCAGTCACCACCCCGTTAGAAAAGAACGGATTATTACTGTTGTGATTTGTTTATTGCTTATCGGCACCGGCTTTTACACAACGCCTTTGCTGTCCATTATAGACAAGGAAGCCGTTGCTATTGGTGAGTACTATCCCGTACACGGTGCACAGCAGCCTGACATGATAACAAAGCCCAACGACAATACGGATGCCGGCACAAAGGATGATCAACATGATTGAAGCAACCTTTCCTATTTTAAGCCTGTTGATACTGCTGCCTTTACTGGCCGCAATTGCGGTGGGCGCCACTTGCAACTTGAATCTGGCCAAAAGAATAGCGCTATCGGTTGCCGTCCTCGAATTGATCGCAACACTGCTAGTGGTACAAATATTCAATGCCGACCATGGCAATGACTTTCAACTGCTGGAACGCCATGCCTGGATACCCAGTCTGAATATCGAATACCTGATCGGTGTAGACGGTATTTCGGTGTTATTTTTGCCGTTTTCAGCGCTGTTGACGCTGATGGTGATTATTGCCTCATGGAATTCTGTACAGCATTTAAATCGTTTTCATTTTGCTCTACTGCTGGCATTGGAGGGTGTCACCATCGGCGTATTTTTAGCGCTGGATATGGTGCTGTTCTTCCTGTTCTGGGAACTGACTTTGCCGCCCATCTTCTTTTTGATCGGCTTATGGGGCATAGGCCCGCAACGACGCGGCGCGGCGATGAAATACACGATGTTCATGCTGTTTGGCGGTGTGCCGTTATTATTTGCCATCATCATATTGGCAATCAATCACGCTAATGGAATGAACGGCAACATTCCACAGAATCTGGCCTTCAGCTTGCCGGTATTGTTGGAAACGCCATTGCCGGATAGCTTGCAAACTGGGATATTTTTATTACTGCTGCTCGGCTTTGCCGTTAAAGCGCCGTTAGTGCCGTTTCATACCTGGCTGCCAACCGCAGCAATGGAAGGCCCAACACAAATGGCGGCATTATTAACTGGCCTGAAACTCGGCGCTTTTGGCATGATTCGTTTTGCCATGCCGCTGGCGCCTTCGGCTGCGGTTGAATACAGCTGGGTGTTGGGTATTCTGGGCGCCATCACGTTACTTTACAGCGCACTGATTGCCCTGCAACAAACCAATTTGCGCCGCTTACTGGCTTATGCCAGCGTCAGCCATGTGGGACTTGTTATCGTCGGCATCGCGTCATTAAATATGCAGGGCATTCAGGGCGCGATTTTTCAATTGCTTAACTTCACGCTGGTTGCGGGCTCCCTGATGCTGGTGGCAGGTTCTATTCAACATCGACTGGGCAGTACCGAAGCTATCCATCTGGGAGGTTTGGCTAAAGTGATGCCGCGCCTGACCTGCTTTTACTTTTTATTCGCACTGGCCAGCATAGGGCTGCCCGGAACCAGTGGTTTCCCTGCCGAGTTATTATTGATCATCAGTACCATGCTTGCGCACCCCAGTATTGGTATTGCCGCCCTGGCCGGAGCGGTTCTTAGCGCAGCCTATATGCTGTCTTTTACCCATCGCGCCTTCTTCGGCCCCATCACGCAAGCCAGCGTTAAGCAGGTGCAGGATTTACGCCCGCGTGAACTGGCTCTGCTGTGTGCGCCAGCGTTGTTGATTTTAATGTTTGGTTTTTTTCCTAACAGCATACTGCAAACCAATCGCGTAGCGGCAGAAGCTTGGCTGTCCCGGCTGCTTAGTCAGCCGGTTTTGGAAAGCAAGGAAGTTGTGTTATTAAATTCAGCACCTTAAACTTGCAGTCATCATTAATAACTAAGAGTCGTCAACCCGATCGGCGAGCATAGTCAGTTTTTTAACCACCTCCGCCAATTGCTCAGAATTCTCTGCGCGCACTGTGGCATGAGCCACCTTACGGCCTTTTCGCGGCGTTTTATCATAGAGATGCAGGTGTGCTTGCGGAATGCACAACACTTCCTCTGTCGCAGGAAGACCGCCGATAAAA
>JAQTLI010000226.1 GCA_028714995.1 Methylobacter sp.
CCTATCCCGCGCCGAAGAAAGACTTGCTGGCGGTGGCGATAGGCCGGAAAACCCGGACCGTGATCGATGCGACCTGCGGCTGGGCGCAGGACAGTCTGGCGATTTTTCGCATGGGTTATGAATTAAAATGTATCGAACGTTCGCCGGTCATGGCGGAATTGATCCGGGACGGCTTTAAGCGGCTGGCGGAAAGGGACTGGATGCAAAACCGGCAATTACAGCCGCCTGAATTGCTGGTCGGCAATGCCATAGCCTTGTTGGGCGCTATACAGGAACAGCCGGACTGCATTTATCTTGATCCCATGTTCCCCCCCAAACGCAAAAAATCGGCGCTGGCCAAAAAATCAATGATGGTATTGCGCGATCTACTGGGCGATGATCAGGATAAGGAGCGGCTTTTTGAGGCTGCCTTAAAGGCCACGGGAAAACGGGTAGTGGTAAAAAGCCCCGACTACGCGGAGCCTATGGGTGGCAAGCCCAATGAGAGCTTTCAGGGCAAGTTGCTTAGATATGATGTTTATTTTAAAGGATAAGGGCAAATGTCTGATTGGGTAGATGTGGTCAATGAAGACGAATTAGAGAACGGGAAAAATGTTGTCGTCGATGTCGATGGCACGGATGTCGCCGTATTTAAAATTGATGGCTCATTTTATGCGATCGAGGATGTCTGTACCCACGACGGAGCTGAAATTGCCAGCGGCGTGCTGGAGGGTGACGAGATTATCTGCCCCCGTCATGGCGCACGTTTTTGTGTCAAAACCGGTGAGGTAAAAGCCCCGCCCGCCTATGAAGATATCGACTGCTTTCCGGTTCGGATTGAAAACGGCAAAGTTCAGGTCAGGGATAACCGCTGGGATTGACTTTGAGCCTGCAAGGCATTATCGCCTCGGCAATTAGTAAGAGGCGATGAGTTTTTGGAAGAGTTAGCTCAATTGGAATTCGCTAACTTGCTGTGACGCATGGAATAAGAAAAATACACAATCAATCCTATTGTCAGCCAGACAATGAAACGCAGCCAGGTGAGGGAAGGTAGAAATGCCATCAGCGCTCCGCAGGAAAGCATGCCGAGCACTGGAAATAAGGGGCTGAACGGTGAGCGAAATGGCCGGTTCATGTCCGGCTTGGTGATGCGCAGCACAATGACGCCTAAACACACCAGTACAAACGCGGCCAAGGTGCCAATATTGACCAGTTCTGCCAGATCGCCGAGCGGTATGAAGCCTGCTATAGCTGCCATGATGATTCCGCATAGCACAATGGCGCGCACCGGCGTCTGTGTTTTAGGATTAACTTCGCTAAAGAAAGGCGAGAGCAAGCCATCACGGGACATGGCGAGGATGATGCGCGTCAGTCCGTAGTAAAGCACCAGCATTACGGTAGTCAGGCCGGCGATGACACCGGTTGAAATCAACGCCGACGCCCAGTTGTAACCGAGCAGATTCAGTGCGTGAGCGACAGGTGACGATACGTTGAGATCGGTGTAGTGGACGACGCCTGTGAGCAGGCCCGATACCAGGATGTAGATAAATGTGCAAAAGGCCAGCGAGGTGACGATGCCAAAGGGCAAATCGTGCTGCGGGTTATTGGCTTCTTCTGCGGCAGTTGAAACGGCATCGAAACCCACATAGGCAAAAAACACAATGGATGCACCTGCCAGGACACCGCTGGTTTTACCGTCAGGCAATGACTGATACCAGCCAAACGGCATAAATGGATGCCAGTTATCCGGGTTGACGTTAAACACGGCAATGGCGATAAAGACGGTGATGGTAAGCAGTTTAACGAATACCATCGCATTGTTGACCTTGGCGCTGTGTTTTACGCCCATGATCAGCAGCAGCATCAGTATCAGGATGATGACGGTTGCCGGCAGGTTAATCAATCCGCCGAGTTTGGGGGCTTTGGTCAGCATCTCCGGCAGCGGTATGCCGATTGCCGTTAGTGCGTTATTGAAATAGCCGGACCAGCCGTTGGCAACGGTTGCTACTGAAAGGCTATACTCTAATAGCAAGTCCCAGCCGATAATAAAGGCGAGTATTTCACCGAAAGCAACATAGCTGTATCCATAAGCGCTGCCGCAGCCGCCAACTGAGGAGGATAGTTCTGCATAAGACAGTGCGGCGAAGGCGCAGGCGAGTCCTGCGAGGACAAACGATAATATTACTGCCGGGCCGGATTGAGTTGCGGCGGCGACGCCGGTTAGTACAAAAATCCCCGTGCCGATGATTGCACCTATGCCTAGAAAGGCGAGATCCCATGCAGACAGGCAGCGTTTAAGGCTGTTGTCAGTTTCATCATGCGAAGTGATGTGTTTGGTGCGAAAAATTTGCAGCATCATGTGAGATCTCTTGTTAAGTGTCCGGTTGAATATGTTTTGCGAAGTTAATCTCCAAAGTCGTTAAGATTATAGCGTAAACCGGCTGGGCAATGATAATTCTCAAAACCAGTGATTTCTGCCAGCACTAGTATGCCCTTAGCATTCTTGCGTGATAGAATAGGAGGTTTTTTCGATTAGTGAATCTTGAGTAATTGGATCAGGATTCTTGTTGAATAGTTACTTTGAAGATTTGAGGGCTGGGTCTAAGTAATTACATTGGATCAATGAACCATTGCTTTTATACTAGCGCCAAACAATGCTGACTGTTAAAAAGAAAATTTATTATTTTTATTTGTTCCTGAGAAATTATCGTAATGAAAATTCGCGCACTCCATGGTTTTTTTATTTTATTGTCGGTTATCGGCGGTAATGTAAATGCCACGACCTATACAATGCCGGAAAATGGCAATGATACCGTAATCACTCAATATCATGATGACGTGGCTTTAACCCGGATGGAGCAGGACGGTACTTTATTGGATGTGGCCAGGAACCATCTTCTAGGACAGACGGAAATAGTGAGGCTGAATCCGGATCTTGATCGCTGGCTGGTCAAAAAAGGCGAGATTGTTCGTTTATCCAACAAACGTATTTTGCCGGATTCACCTCATGAAGGAATTACCTTAAACATTGCTGAATACCGTATGTATTTTTATCCGCCGACCCCAAAAGGTGAGGCGCCGAAGCAGGTAATGTCTTATGCACATGGCGTCGGCCGACAGGATTGGAAGACGCCGCTGGGAAAAACCAAGGTCGCGCGAAAGGTCATGAATCCTGAATGGCATCCGCCAGAATCAATTAGACGCGAACACGCCGCAAATGGCGACCCTTTACCCGTTATCGTTCCACCAGGCCCTCATAATCCATTGGGATCACGCGCCTTGTATCTGGCTCTTCCCGGAGAATACCGGATACATGGCACCGATATCGACAAGATTTATGGTATCGGCATGCAGATAACACACGGTTGCGTTCGTATGTACCCTGAAGATGTCGAAGAATTATACGATATGGTTTCAGTAGGGACGCCGGTTTATATCGTTAAACAGCCTATTAAGGTTGGCTGGTTGGATAATGTGCTTTACGTCGAGGCGCATCCTGATCTGGAAGGTGAGGAAACGACTCTGGATCAACGGTTCGCTACGGCTTTAAGACTTATTCAAAAGGCTAATAATCAGGAAATGCCTGATTTTGATCAAAAAGCATTAAATCAAGCGCTTAAAGAGCAGCGTGGAGAGCCTGTGGCAATCTATGAAAGATTGCCACCATTGGAAGGCATGGTCGAGTCTTTGCCAGTGAGTGCGCCAGCGCCAGTACCTACACCAGCTCGAAAAACATCGTCTTTGCCAGTACGTGCGTCAGCGCCAGTACCTACACCAGCTCGAAAAGCATCGTCTTTGCCAGTACGTGCGCCAGCACCAGTACCTACAGCAGCGCGAAAAGCGTCGCCTAAAGGTTACTATACGGGCAACTAAAGTTACGTATTGCAGTAAAGCTTGCAAAGCTACTCTGTAGTTTTCATAAAAATCCTCTTCATACTTGTTGAGAACAAGTACCCGACGAGTAAAGCTGTTAAGCTATGCGTTTTCTAACGCATAGCCTTTTCGGTACATTCCTGTGAAAAAAATTCTTATTTCCGACAAGTTAGCAGAAGCTGGTATCAATTATTTAAACGATCAGCCTGGTATGCAAGTACATATAGAGACCGGCCTCAATGAGGAAGGACTTTGTAAAATTATCGGGAATTACGATGCGCTATTGATTCGTAGTGATACTCAAGTTACACAAAAAGTCTTACAGGCAGGCAAGCGGCTGAAAGTTGTTGGCCGTGCAGGTATCGGCGTTGATAATGTTGATATCGCTGCAGCAACCGAGCAGGGTGTTATCGTCATGAATACGCCCGATGCCAATGCGACGACGACCGCTGAACTGGCAATCGCACATATGATGTCACTGAGTCGGCATCTGCCCACCGCAGATCGTTCTGTTCGTGCCGGCAAATGGGAGCGATCTAAACTGATGGGCTCAGAAATCGCACACAAAACGCTGGCGATACTCGGTTTTGGTACGATCGGGCGGATAGTCGCACAGCGCGGTTTGGGCTTAAAAATGCAAGTGATCGCTTATGATCCGTTTGTGACGCCAGAAGTATTCGAGGAGTTAGGCATTGAGTCAGTGGAGCTGGATGAATTGGTGACACGGGCGGATTATCTGACCTTGCATTGCCCATTGATTGAAAAAACACGCGGCATTATAGGCAGTGCCCAGTTGGCTATGATGAAAAAAGAGGCGATGTTGATTAACTGCGCGCGAGGTGGACTAGTTAATGAAGCGGCACTATATGATGCCTTAAAGAATGGCGAAATCGCTGGTGCGGCGCTTGATGTTTATGAGCATGAACCACCTGCAAGCTCCCCATTATTGGAGCTGGACAATATTGTGTTTACGCCACATCTGGGTGCATCAACAAACGAAGCACAAGTGGCGGTTAGTGTCGAAATCGCCAGACAGGCGGTAACTTTTTTAAAGACCGGCGAAGCGGTTAACGCCTTAAATCTGCCTAGAGTGTCTGCGGAAGAGTTGAAGAAATCACGCGAATTTATGGCACTGGCCAATATTCTGGGCAAGGTGCTGATTGGTTTGGCGACTAAACCGATAGAAAAAATAGAGGTTGCGTTGTTGGGGAAGGCCGCCGAAGTTGAAATTCGTCCGGTTTCGGTAGCAGCGCTGATCGGCATGTTAAGCGGGCAGTTTTCAACACCTGTAAATCGGGTTAATGCTGAGAATATTGCCAAACGACAGGGCATTTCGTTAATTGAATCAAAAACTGAAGAAACCCAGGATTATCTGTCACTGATCAGAGTTACCGGACACTGCACAGATCATGCCATTACCCTGGCAGGAACTTTGTTGGGTGGAAGCCATCCCCGTCTCGTTTGCATTGATCAATTTGATATTGAAGTAGTGCCCGAAGGTACTTTATTGGTTACCCGGCATGATGATAAGCCGGGTGTGATATCGGCGATCAGTTCCGTGCTGGGTAATGCGGCTATCAACATTTCCAGAATGCAGGTGGGTACTGCGGATAACCAGCAGCAGGCGATGGCGGTTATCAGTGTTTCTGAGCCTTTAACCGAAGATTTATTGCATCAATTATGTGGCATTGCAGCAGTACA
>JAQTLI010000227.1 GCA_028714995.1 Methylobacter sp.
GATCCAGATGCCAAAACTTGTTATACAGATGTTAAATCCTAACTATCCAACTGCTGGCAACGGCGTTTGGAGTCCACTGGTAATGATTCCGTTCGTTGAATAGAAAACACGCAACTATCTTGTGCCCATGGTGTATTTTCAATGAAGCGCAACGAAAGTACATGATTTGCAGAATGGAATCCGCCATTTTATTGAGTCATTACAGATGCATGCTAGATTATTTGGAACACGAGGCCTGAAATTTCTTTGCATAGCGTTGACATTGATATTGAGCGGCTGTAAACAGGAAAAGCAGTGGCAACTGCATGAAATTACCGGCCATCTGCCGGACTTGCGTTTCTCGCTGATGTCCGATACCGGACAACCTGTTACAGGTCAGACCTATCAAGGCTACCTTGTCATGCTGTTTTTCGGTTTTACAAGCTGTCAGGCAGAGTGCCCAACCACACTGTTCCGTTTGGCCAACATAGTGCGACGTATGGGAGCTAATGCGAATCGCACCCGTATTCTATTTGTCACGCTGGATCCCGGTCGCGATACACCGCAAGTTTTGCATAACTATGTGACGGCATTCGATGCAGGGCACGCGATTGGCTTGACCGGCAACGAAGGTGAAATTGAAGAGATTGCAAAACGTTACCGGGCTGCTTATCGTCCTAAAAAATCGAATTCTGACGACGTCTCTCACAGCGCTGCGGTTTATGTTTTTGACCCGGAAGGTCATGCGCGGCTGCTGGTAACACCGGATGATGCGATTGAGACGGTTGCGGACGATTTGCGGCATCTGCTGGATTCTGTGGGGGTCGTAGCTAAATGAATCCGCTGCAATGGCTTGTCCCGTGGGAGGCATCTTTTACCATTGCCGCCGTAATGGCCATTACAGCCATGCTGTTCATCAGAGGAAGCCTAAGATGCAGGCTGCTCTTTCGACAAAAACTTTACTTTTGGGCCGGGCTGTTATCGATGTATGTCGTCTCCCATACCCAGGTCGATTATTACGCCGAACATGAATTTTATGTTCATCAACTCCAAAGTCTGGTGCTTCATCATCTGGGACCGTTTTTCATTGTATTGGCAACTCCTACAGATGCCCTGTCGGCAGGTTTTCCAGTGGCGGGCAAACATCTGATTCAAATGGTTTCCGGGCGGAAGCCGGTACAATATCTGGTTAAGGTATTATTCCATCCTGTCATCGCAGTCATTGTGTTTGTAGGGTTGCTTATTTTTTGGCTGATCCCGTCAATCCACTTTATCGCAATGCTCGACTGGTGCATCTATCGCCTGATGAACTGGAGCATGGTTTTGAACGGCCTGATGTTCTGGGGGATTGCGCTGAATTCGCAATCCATACGGTCTCCCGGCAGCCGCATCGCGATGATGCTGGCCGTGGTTCCGCCGCAAATCCTTATCGGCGCATTAATTTTTTTCACGCCGCACGAGTTGTACCCGATTTACACCCTATGCGGACGCGCATTCACCGGTATGAGCGCCATAACAGACCAGCAAATCGGTGGACTGATTCTCTGGACTCAAGGGGCAATGATGAGCGTGATCGGCGTATTGATCGTGATTCGCAAGGAATTGCGACAACCGAAACTCACCAAAAACGCAGTCGGATAAAAGCAGGTGATCCAAAAAACCTCATCAAGAGGCGTCTCAAGCCGATCGATAAAGAGTAAATTCTGTTGGATCAGGTATTTTAAGTGTTTGTCCAACCGGAATACCGCTCCATGAGTCGAACATTTGTTTAAAAAGGCTGGCCACTTCCCATGCAGTCCGGACGTAAGCTCTGCCACTCGACGAATCGGGATCGCATTGCGGAATCAGGTCCAGCCCCAAAATTTGATGCCTCATATCGGCTTTTGCATGAGCCTCCCAGTAACCTTTGGGCGTCAATCCCAGTTCGGCCAGTTTCGGGTTTACAGTCGAAAACAAATCGCATGCGATGCTCTCCGACATCAAGTTGATTGTAATGATCTGATGAGCTATTGGCTCGCGAATAACGGAGCGGATTAAATACGCGCATATCGCCAGAGTTTCCAGGGTGGGCGGCACTGAGGTCGGCTCTTCATCGGCTGCCAGAAAACCGAATTCACGCATCCATTCGGCAAGGTCCGCTGGATGCGTCACTTCTTCGGCCGCGTGCTCGCCAAAAGCGTCGCGAAAGCGCGGGTCTTGACAGCCTCCGTAGCGCAAGGCCACTGCGGCAGTGAAGTCACAGGACAAATAATACAACTGCCGAATCCAATTGAAGTCTGCGGGAGAAGAGGACTCAGACACTTTTTTGAAGAAAATGCTCTGTCTTACGATGCTTGAATAGTCTTCCTGAAGCTTCTTTAGCCAGTGGCTGGTGGGTATCGTGCTGGTTTGCATATAGGTGCCTTTTCTCAATTTGTTTTGTGTCGCCTAGAGGTGCTTACTTTAGCGTTCGTGCACTAATCGCCTTTATTAGTTACGGTTTCTTTTGCAGCGCGCTCCGTAACTGTGATACTTCGCGGGTAGTCACCGGAGACGCAGCATTGCCCCAGTTATTGCGAATAAAGCTAAGCACCTCGGCGATCTGCCGGTCAGAAAACTTTTTCGCAAAACTGGGCATTTCCTGAACTTTCGGTCCACCTCTGGTTTGCGCAGTCTTGCTTCCTTCCAGTAGCAGACGGATCAGCGAGGTAGCGTTTTCTGAGAGAACGATCGAATTTCCGGCGAGTTTCGGAAATTTACCCGGCTCGCCAATTCCGGTTTCCTGATGGCATTTCACGCAGAATGACTGGTAAAGACCTGCGCCGGGACGCTCCACTTCGCCGGTCACCAGTGCCGCCAACACTATGGCAACGGCCGGCGAATCCGGTTTGTACGAGGCCTTTTCGCCATAAGGGGGAAAGGATTTCAGGTAATGCGCGATCGCATTCAGGTCGTCTTTATGCAAGTATTGTGTGCTGTTTTCGATGACATCGATCATGCTGCCAAACGCTGCTATCTGCCCGCCGTGACCTGTTTCCAGGAATGCGGCGATGTCCGCTTCAGACCAACGGCCCAATCCGGAAGCGGGGTCTCCTTTAAGATTCGCCGCGAACCAATTGTCCACCAAGGCCCCTCTTAAATACTTCGGAGACGATTCCGTATAGGCTTTTTCCTGGAAGCCAATGCCGCGAGGCGTATGGCAGGCTCCGCAATGGCCGAGTGACTGCACCAGATAGGCGCCGCGATTCCACTGTGCGTCACGGTCAAGATGCGGTTTGTAGCGCTCGTGTTTGACGAAAACCGCATCCCAGAAAAACAGGCTCAAGCGTATATTGAAAGGGAAAGGCAGTTTTGTTTCGGGCGGCTTTTGGCTGACGGGCGCCACCTCATTCATGAAATAGGCATAAAGCGCACGAATATCGTCATCCGTAATAGCCGTGAACGACGGATAAGGCATTGCCGGATACAGACGCCTGCCATCCTTGGCAACGCCATTCCGGACTGCGCGACTAAAATCATACAGTGTGTACTTGCCGATGCCATTGACCGGGTCTGGCGTAATGTTCGTCGAGTAAATTATTCCGAAAGGCGAATTGAGCGGCAGTCCTCCGGCAAACGGCGGGGCGTGCGGTCCGGCCGTATGGCAGGCCACGCAGTCGCCGACCTTGGCCAGATAGGCTCCCCTGGCAACGTCTTCCGAATTGGCTTGCTGTGCCACTGCAAGGCTCGATAATAATGCCGCACAGGCGCAGGCTACGACCTTGGCCGTCGTTTGATTTAAGATAGTCCTGAAGGCTATTTTCAATGGCATGACGATTAAAACCATGAGCTGCACGGCGGCACCAGAAAAACTGCACAAATGTTGAATATAATCGCGACGAGGAAGATGAAACTCGACATGACGCTTAACGTTATTAAAAATCGGTTTCGATTCTCGCCGGTCTCTATGATACTCGCTCCCTTGCCAACCAGCTTACGCTCAAACTGCCGCCATGAGGTCCATGCAACCAGCCCGGACAGGAGAGCTACCGCGAAGCAAGCAAAGCTGATTATGGCCAGTATGACAGGCAACCCTTCCAAGATCGGTGCAGACACTGGCGACTGGTAGGGATAGCAGGCATGGGCTGCAAGCGGCTCGCTTAATGAAAATTGTGTTAGCCATGCGACCGGCGCGCCGAACAGACCCACTGCTATTTTTATCATGCTCAACCGGTCGCGACGTGGAGCAGGTGGGGTAATGGACGGATCGTGGTTGAATGAACGGTTCATAGTCTGATCTAGTAAAGGTATGGCGTTAGATACAAGGTTGTAAATACAAACAACCAGACCACATCGACAAAGTGCCAGTATAGCCCGCCAATGGTTACGGCGGCATAGCGTCTGTCATCAAAATAACCGAGCGCAATCCAGAGCAGAAGCACGATCAGGATAATCAACCCTATGATGACATGAAGCATATGGAATCCGGTGATGGTGAAGTACAACGATCCATACAGATTCGATGTCATATCGTAGGTTTTTTTGCTCCACTCATTAAGTTGAATGACGACGAAGCAAATGCCAAGGATGAGCGCCAACGCCATCGACGCAAGGCTCCAACGCAACAGCTTGCGTTGAATGCAGCGCTCGCATGCCCAGACGAACACACTGCTGGAAAGTAATATCAAGGTATTCACGCCCGGTATGGCCAGCAAGGGCAAGCCCTCAGGCGGCCAGTGCTGCTCCGATTGAGATGCCAGGTAGAAGTAGGTGAACAGTAGATAGCCGAACAGGGAACCTTCGGTGACTATCAGCGCCAGCACACCCCACCAGCCGCCGGAGCGTTTGCCTTCGCTGCCTATCGGCAGTGCTTGGTCCAGTTCAGCCATGGGCGGCCTCCTTATCGTGTTTGCTGTTCGGCACACGCTGGACCAGGGCTTGTCTCGGCCACATCCATACCATCAACGACAGGCTGCAAGCCAAAGCCATCAGCACCGTAAATTCCCGCCAATGCAGCAGCAAGCCGACGAAAACCAAGGTACTAAACAGCCCGAGAAAGAAGGGGGTATAGGAATCATCCGGCATTTTGAGGATGATGTCCGGTTTGGCATCGAGCGGCGTCGTGCCTATCGTTTCCCGTCCTTCCATCAGCATATAACCTTGATCAAGGCTGGAGCGGCCGGCACCTTCATCAAGCCGGTCCTCCCATAATGGATGGCGGCTGGCAACAAATGGAATGACAGCAAAGTTGTAAGCCGGCGGCGGCGATGGGATTGCCCATTCGAGTGTCGGTGCATCCCAGGGATTTGAAGTCACCGAAACGCCGCGCTTCAGGCTGATAAGGATGTTGACCAGAAATATCAAAATGCCGGCGGCAAAGATGAATGCTCCAACCGATGTAACCATGTTGACCGTACTCCAGCCCATGTGGGGGGCATAGGTATATATTCGGCGCGGCATACCCAGCAGACCGGCCACGTGCATAGGGAAGAAGCCAAGATTAAAGCCGATGAACATGACCCAGAAACTCCATTTTCCGAGCGTTTCATTCATCATGCGGCCGAAGAATTTGGGG
>JAQTLI010000228.1 GCA_028714995.1 Methylobacter sp.
AAGGCTTCATCACGCTGGATAATTTGTTAAGCGCGATGGTCGGTGAAATACGCGATGAGTTCCGTCAAAACAACAATGACTGGACAAGGCTCGATGACCACACACTGATCGGCAAGGGCAGTCTACCGATATTCTCGCTGGAACGAATTCTGGGCATCGACATCGAAAACGAGGAACTCGACCTGGAAGATGAAGTCTCAATTGGCGGCCTCATCATGGCCAAACTCCGTGATATTCCGGTAGAAAACCAGAAAATTAAATTTAACCAATTCGATGTCGTGGTCAAAAAAATGAGCGGGCCGCGCATCGTTTTTGTCCAAATCTACCCTACAGAAATAACCGATCTGTAGAACCTGACCCATAAGGCTTTCATTACGATATCGCCTACTCAACCACCACATCCGCCAATTTTCATTGTAACTGCTTGACTTCGGTGGTGTGGGCTTTTTGTGATCGTAGATCGCTATTAGTTCATCGACTTTAGCGATGATGCGGTATTGTGCTGGGAAGAGAGGAATTTGAACCCAATTTCCTCTTATTATTCCCATTGACAAGCTTGGCTTAACCGTGGATTTCATTGACTTAAATATTTCTTTTCGCCCTTCTGGGCTAATCATAAATATCGTCAAATATTTATGATTCAAATCTGCGAAAAGCTCTACTTTTTCGACTTTTAACAAGTCAAGAAAGGCTTATCATCTATAGAATGCTGATAATTTGATTATCTGCATCCAGGACTGCGCACAGTATAATTAGAGAAACATTCATTATCAAAATACAATCATGACTAAAAATAGTTATCAAAAACCATCACAGCAAACTCAAGAAGAAGCGTTGAAAATAGCCAGAGGAACTCAACGTCCTGCTCAAACCAAAGAACAAACCAGGCTGATTGCTCAAGGCATTCAAAAAGGAATTGATCTATACAAAAAACAGCAAAAAGAAAAAGCCAGAGACTTGAACAGAAAACTCAAGAAAATATCAAGTCAAAAGAAGCAATCGATTGAGCTGGATGATCATGAAATACAGGAAAGAATAGTTTATCGACAGCACTGGCTTCCTTGGTTGCTACTGTTTCTGACATGGCTGGGCGTGGGCATTTACTTTCTCGTTAGAATTCAATGAGTATAAGTTATTACGATTTGCAAAAGACTTACCCGCTTTCGCTGATGAAAACTGACGGGATAATTAACAATATTTTATACAGTGTGGGAATCAGAGTAAAAATGAAAAAACCCAGAGACCAGCGGTGTAAACATACTGAACCCGGATTAAAATATCGAGCATAAAGTGATTTATCATTAAGAGTTGATCGTATATAGCTGCTAACTGGAGTAACCCTTATCTTAGGAGGTCAGCCTTAAGTTTGTGCTACCTCGGCGGGTTTCAGTCGGTCACGATAGTTCCAAACCGATCCATAATAGACGGTCGAGATTTTGTTGCAGGATGGACTGCAGGAAACACTTGAGGTTAATATCTCAATTTTGGTTTTGCTTGTCCAACTCCAGGTCTACAGCGAGGGCAAACTCCCGGACTTGCAGGCAGAAAGCCTCAATTTCGGCTCCATCAACTGTAATGGTTCCCAAGGTACCACTCCAATCTCATATCTCCATTGATTTTAGATTAAAATTTAGTTAAATATCGCTATTTTTCGGTAACTTACGCATAAATACTTATTAACATATGCCTAATCAGGTAATACTCTTCGGTTCACACATGATAAAGCTAACCCTAGGGTAACCTAGGTACAGAAAGTTACGAATCCAGATTCAGGAAAGCCGAACTGCCAAGTGTGACCAGCAAAAGGGCATGTAAGGTAGTTCGGCTTTTTTATTTAGCACAAAAACAGGTTTTGTGTCTTCTTGTATTAAAAAGCGTGCAGAATTTGCCAGTTTTGTGAGAAAAAGCATCAAAGTTTGCCAGTTGTTAAACACTATCTTATTTTTTAATGCAAATGCTGTTTTTCTAGACTGGAAAAACCGACGCCGATAGTGGTAAATTTTGGAAGCTTTTTACAGAGCACGAGAAGAAAAATGAACATAAGAGCTTATCTATGGGGTAGGAATGATCGTTATGTGCAAGTCTCAGAGTTTTCGTCCGACACTCGATCCAGAGATCCCAGAGAGACCGCTATTATGACGAAATTGTTGAAGACGCTGCCGATCCTGTGGTCCCTTACCGGTTGCGCCGCAGTACCGGCGCTTCCTTTATTATCTGGACTGATCCCGGCCCCAGGAGGAACGCAGGTATTAACTATTACCGCAGTCAATTTATACAAACAGAATTTCAAAATTGTAAAAGCCAATGCAATTGGCAGTAGTGTGGGTTTTAGTTTCCTAGGTCTAATTAACCTGAAATCCCCTCGCTATGATGAGGCGATTACCAAACTTTACCAGTCTGCGGGTGTTTCCGAGGGAAAAGCTCAGGCTCTCGTCAACGTTGTGCATGAAAATAGTTCTACCTATTTCATTTTATTCGGCCTGCCTAAGATTACTGTGCGCGCGGATGTTATCGAATTTACCGACAGTGCGGCACCGGTAAAGACACAAGATGTCGAGATCATTCGCTAAGAAATGTAAAAACAGCGTCTAATATTTATCAGTTTTAGCGTCCATTTTGCCAGTCTACTCACGGAAATAAACATGAAAAAACAATGTAACGATGATTTTACATGGTAAATTTTGGCGCTGCTTTCTCCGATTCTCTGGTCATTTTTCCACGCTGCTTTACAATTACAGAGGATTTATTCTTGGGCAATAAGAGAAAAATCACCGATAACCTCATTGAGATTCCAGCACTCTTGCAGATTTCCATCAATTTCAATCTGAAATATATCGCCGTTTTCTGTCCAGTTAGACCCGTGAACAACGATCCTTGTCGTTTCGCCTGATACCCGCGTGATGATATATGGCTTTTCAAGCTCAAACGTAATCGTGGCATTAATCTGCGGCATGGTTATTCTCCTGAAGTATTTGAAAAACAATTGTTTTTTCGTAGTCTAAAAAGGACGATTAATGTAAATTATAACGCAGTGTATGGCGTTCCACCCGCTTCCAACCCCCAGCTACTGGACAAAATGAATCATTATGTCTAATGTTAACTCCCCCTCTGCATTGGCGAGGCTTCCAGCACTTCCCAGCTATCAAGTATTAGACAAAACGATATGACGGCCTGCTATGCCCATACATTATCAGTTCAAAAACCGCTGATCTTCCTCTCCCCCCATAAATCAACAGTACATATTTCGAAGTAAATACACAATGTGTAAGAATATCTATAGGCACTAACTCAAAAAATCAGCAGAATAAAAAACCATTTAAAAAAATTGTATGGCAGAAGGCATTGCTTGTTCAAAGCCATCAGTTAATTCACTCATGGTCTAAGCGCTGAATCTCCAATAAGATGTGCGATTGCGTGCTTACGAAAGAAAAACGCCACATTTACCAGCGCGCAATCATCACCGGTACCTCGATCAACGGCCCGATCACTGCAGCATATGCTGCACCATTGTTGATACCAAACACAGCTACCGCCAAGGCAACTGCCAAATCGAAGTTGTTGCTGGCGGCGGTGAACGCCAGCGTGGTTGTCTTGTCATAATCCTCGCCGATGGCTTTATCCATCAGAAAGCTGACTAAAAACATCACTGCAAAGTAAATCAACAGCGGTAATCATGGAAACTGGACTATCGTAGAAGTTCTTGATTAAAGCTGATCAAACCAGTATATGAGTCGTCGCTTTGAGATGAAATGACTGGTTAGAGGATGGCAGGGATAATACAGTGGGCAATCCCATCAACCACTAAACCCTGCGAGCTTTTTACCAGGAACCGAAACACATCTGCCGCACTACCACCGGCTATAAGCCGGCGGTCTAAAGCTTATGACGGAAAGTCATCAAACTGGATTTCCGCATTCGCGGGAATGACGACTTGTACAGTATTTCCTTAAAGAGTGGTTTTTACAGCTGGCTAATGGTGGTGACCTTCTGCTGCCATTACTTTCTTGACGAATGGATCGTTTTCCATATCACCGAAATCGACGGCATCTATATGTCGGTAATTAGCAATTTCTTCAGTATCAACCGGCTTCCAAGGTGCATTTGACAACGTTGAAATTTCAACGAGACGCAGCTCGACACTACCTGATTGGTCTTTTCTGATGATACTAGCCGGCAATTCTTCGTTAACTAGCCATAGTACCTCAATGGTTTGACCGTTCTTTTTTCCTTTGCGCAATTCAGCACTACGGCCCAATATTTTCGTTTTCTTAATCAATTTAAGATCATCAAGTTCTTGTTGGCTGAGCATGCTGGAGAGTTTGAACCAGTCAAAACTCATGTTATTGGTGGTCATATCGGCAGGCATGTATTCGACTGCGGTTTTATCGGCATGGTAAAGCTTACGGTATTGAATGCCGCCATCGGTTACCCGCTCCCAGATTTCGCCATGATCACCGTCAGCATCCCTGGTTTGGATCATGTTAGATTTGCGCCAGAAGAACCAGGCATTATTGTTTGAGGATGTCTTGGTTTTGCCTTGTGGCGTCACTTTTGTTTCATACCGGCAAGCAATTTCAGTCAGGTGTTGATTGCTAATGCTTACGCTATCGGCAAGGCCTGATATAGAAAAACAGCAAATGCCAACACAGAATACAACTTTTAAGTAATCAGAGATTTTCATAAATGCATTTAGATTTGGATAAACAAGAAAAGGGATACGAGTATCCCTTTTCATTCATGCTAACAGTCGCCTTACTACAAGGCGACAACTGTCAATTTACTTGCCGTTTTTCTCATGTTTGTCTTCCTGATTCCCTGCAAATCCCAGGGCTTCAGCCATCACATGATAAATCACGTTTTGCTCCACGACTCCATGAAACAGATGCGCTTTAGGTCCGCCGGCAAAAATAGCAACATCTTCAGCTGCGTGCGTTTCTGCGCTTAGCGGAATGATGGCTTCTTGCAGATAGTCAGGGCCCTGTACCAGCCAATTATTGAGGGTTGGTCGTCCGTTGGCGGGTGAGAATGACGATGGATTATGTCCTTCGCTACCTGATGACCATGCCCCTGTTGCCGCGTTAAATGATTTTGGTCCTTCTGGTTGACGATTAGATTTACCAGTGTAGCCCGTGCCGTTCGCGTAGTTCAGCGTGGTGTATGGCAAGCCGAGCATATCAAGATCAGGTGTGGTTGCTCCCACGCCTTGAGTCAGACCCAAGATCGGATTGCCACGTTGCGGATAGCCGCCAATGGTAAATACATGGCTGTGGTCAGCAGTAACAATGATCAAGGTATCTTCTGGATTGGTTTTGTCCATAGCAGCTTTTACCGCAGCAGCCAATTGCTGGGTGTCACTCAGCGCCCGATAAGCATTACCCGAATGATGGGCGTGGTCGATACGTCCGCCTTCCACCATCAGGAAATAACCATTGTGATTTTTTTTCAGGATATCAATAGCTTTGATGGTCATCTCGGTCAGAGATGGTTCGCCAGCTTTATCATGTGCAAG
>JAQTLI010000229.1 GCA_028714995.1 Methylobacter sp.
GCGAAGATTGCTGCCCAAGCGTATATAAGCAGTTATTAAGTCAGTTTCTGTGGTTTTCATATTATTCACATGGGTACGATGTATGCTGGTTTTGCATAACGCCATGATGGCGTGTAGCAGAGTACCAAAAGTAGGCGCTTTAGGCGAGGCAGGAGAAATTACCGAGGAACGAAAACCAGTCTAAGTTAGTTGAACCGATACCTTAAGACTCTTTTTCCATAACGGTATCTTGAACGTTCTTACGATAACTTCTTTTTCGCCTTGGCTTTTTGTTTGCCGGGTTACGCGGAGGCTGAGTCATTTTTCTTTGCTCTGTTTCACTGGCTACCTGATATTTGGCCCACCATTCAGCTAGCTCAGGATCAGCGCCTCCCGTCTCAGCGCGCAACACTAGAAAATCATAGCCCGCCCTAAAACGCGGGTGCGTTATCAGTCGACTGGGTTTAGAACCGAAGCGTGCATTAAATTTTGGCTGCAAATTCCAAACCTCCCTCATAGCCATGCTGATATGGCGTGGAAGAGCGGTACTTTCAATCTGCCTGGAAATAACTTCACTAGCAGCCTCTTGATAAGCCAGGTACTCAACTGCGCCTTTCGCTATTTTTTGCTTAGCCCGTATCTGGACAGGCTCCCACAAGAAAGCCGCCAATAGAAAATACGCGGTAACCGTTTTGCCTTCGGCAATCCTGTTATCCGAATTTTCCAATGCTTTAATCAAAAGCAACCTTGGGAAGCCATTGCTTTCAATAGCCAAACTTTTTTCCGTGGCGGGAAAAAGCACTTGAAAAAGCCCATAATGCCTGAGCATTTCAAATGTTTGCAGCGCATAGCCGGATAAAAACAGCTTCAATGCCTCATCATAAAGACGGGCAGAAGGGATGCTGGCCAACAATTCAGCATCATTATGTATTGCCTTCTCGCAATCAGGATGTATGCTAAAGCCCAACTTGACGGCAAAACGCACCGCTCTCAACATGCGCACTGGATCTTCCCGGAAACGCATGTCGGGATTCCCGATAAGCCTGAGCATTCCGGCTTTATGGTCAGCCATGCCGCCGACATAATCCACAACCGAAAAATCCTTGATGTTGTAATAAAGCGCATTGACCGTAAAGTCCCTGCGCCAAACATCTTCCTCAATAGTGCCGTAAACGTTATCCCGCAGCAGACGCCCTTCATTATTGAGCACCTGTTTGTCATTTTGCGCCTCACCTGCACCTCGAAAAGTCGCAACTTCAATAATTTCTCTGCCAAAATGCACATGCGCCAGCCGAAATCGGCGACCGATTAAGCGGCAATTGCGAAATACCTTCCTGACCTGTTCAGGATCGGCATTGGTGACAACATCAAAATCCTTTGGTTCTCGCCCCAACAATAAATCACGCACGCAGCCGCCGACGAGATAGGCATCAAAACCCTCTTTTTGCAGGCGATACAAAACCTTCAGCGCATTTTCACTAATCTGAGATCGTGAAATATTATGTTCTGCACGCGAATAAATTCTGACTTGCGCTACAGCCGGCTCAGCCTTATTCTTAGCTGGCTTAATGATTTTTTTAAAGAAGTTTAAAATGGTCCTTACACCCTGTTTATTATTTTAGTTATGCCAATCATATCATTTCAATGAATTCTAGCTCAATCGACAAGTTTCTTTTCTTTTACATTCCCCTTTTGATTATAGTAGAATCCTTACTCTGATTTTTACGATTGAATATCGATCATCATCATTGCATTTAACCAGATAAAAGATCAGACAACCATTTTTTAAACACTCGCATTAAACATTAGCGCACTTGACGGGATTGTTATGTTCAAAAAGATTCTTGATGGCTTAATTGACCAACCTTTCTTAACCAGCCTTTTTGCGACAGACTTCTTCATTCTTCTGTTCCATAGACCGCCATTCTTATTTTCCCTTTTAATGATGGGAGCACTGGTGGGAATGTGTATGTATTTTGGTCAAAAATTAGCTTTATTTAAAATTTAATTGGCTCGGCCAACAAAGAATAAACCGCTAAAATCAGGTAATGACACAATGTCTGCACCTGGTTTTTTACGCCGCTTGGCGGCGATTCTTTACGACCTGCTTCTGCTGCTTGCCCTTTTATTTGTCGCAACAGCCCTGTTGCTTCCTTTAAATGCTGGCGAAGCTTTCACTACCCATCAATTCTTTTACCCCCTGTACCTGCTGATCATCAGCTTCTTGTTTTATGCCTGGTTCTGGACTCATGGTGGGCAAACATTAGGCTTACGCGCGTGGAAAATAAAAGTTCTAACATTCGATCTGAAACCGATCAGCTGGAAACAGGCCTTGTTCCGTTTTGCTGGAGCTATACTATCGTGGGGAGTATTCGGACTAGGCTTCTTTTGGATTCTTATCGATAAGAATCATCGCAGCTGGCATGATAACTTATCTAAAACAGCGCTATTTTTTGACGATAAAAAACACACCTCATTGATTAGTTAAAGTCAACGCCTCGCCCTACAATGCTTGCGCTATCCTTGGAGTAGCCCGGCACACACGAATCCTGCAAAAACTCCGCTGCTCCCCCAATACAACCTCTGCTTGAAAACTGTTACTTTGCGAGTAAAAAGCTAGCATAATGTCACTTGCACCGCATATAAATTCCATACCTGCTCATGCAACACTTAAAAATGGTCAACTAAACCAAGGCTTTCACTGTATTTATTAAATAAAGCGCATCAAACTTTCATTCCTGATACCACTTATGAATAATCCATTATTAGCAAACTCTACACTGCCGATGTTTTCCCAAATACTGCCGGAACATATCGTACCTGCCATCGATCAACTGTTAGCCGAAGCCCGCTCAGCTATCGAGCAGCACCTTAAGGCTACGCAGACTTACACATGGGAAAACCTGATCGAACCACTGGAAAACGTCGAAGACCGGCTGAACAAAGCCTGGTCTCCAGTCAGTCATATGAATTCCGTGATCAACAGCGATGCACTACGCGACGCCTACAATGCCTGTCTACCTAAACTCAGCGCCTATTCGACTGAAATGGGACAAAATGAAGCCTTGTTTAAGGCCTATCGCTTTATTGCCGAAAGCGCCGAATTTGCAACGCTGGACACCGCCCAGCAAAAAATCATCCGCAACGCCTTAAGAGATTTCAAATTATCCGGCGTAGATCTGGATAATGAGAAAAAACAACGCTATAAGGAAATCAGCCAGGAATTATCCAGCCTTGCCAGCAACTATGAGGAAAACCTGATGGATGCGACCAATGCCTGGAGCAAGGTCATCAGGGATGAACAGGATCTGGCTGGATTGCCTGAATCCGCATTGGCCCAGGCCAAACAGACGGCGGAAAGCCATAACGAAACCGGCTGGATGATCACACTGCAATTTCCGTCCTATCTTGCCGTAATGACTTACGCCGATGACCGCGAATTACGCCGCGAGCATTATGAAGCGTTCTCAACCCGCGCTTCAGACCAGGGCCCGCACGCCGGACGCTGGGACAACAGCGAACTAATGGAAAAAATCATGGCCTTGCGTCATGAAAAAGCCAAACTGTTAGGCTTCAACAATTATGCCGAGCTATCGCTGGCGACAAAAATGGCTGAAAAGCCGGATGACGTGACCCATTTCCTGGAAGATTTGGCCGACCGATCCTGGCGACATGCACGCAAGGATCTGGCCGAATTGCGTGAATTCACCAAACAACACTACGGTATCAATGACCTGCAATCCTGGGATCTGGGCTATTACTCGGAAAAAATGCGTCAGCATTTTTACCAACTGTCGCAGGAAGAAGTTAAAACTTATTTCCCCATCACCCGCGTTTTGCCCGGCCTGTTTGCCATCGTGGAAAAACTGTACGGACTGCAAATATCCGAGCTTACCGGCTTTGACAGCTGGCATCCCGATGTGCGCTTTTTCGAAATTCATGACAAACACGGCCAGCTGCGCGGCCAGTTTTATACCGATCTTTATGCCCGCGCCAAAAAACGCGGCGGCGCCTGGATGGATGATTGCGTAGGCCGCAAGAAATTCGATGACACTATTCAAACGCCGGTTGCCTACCTGACCTGCAACTTCACGCCTCCGACTGGCGATACACCTGCCTTGCTGACGCATGACGAGGTTACCACGCTGTTCCATGAGTTCGGCCACGGCCTGCACCACATGCTAACCCAGGTTGATCATCTGGGCGTCTCCGGCATTAACGGCGTTGAATGGGATGCGGTCGAGCTGCCCAGCCAGTTCATGGAAAATTGGTGCTGGGAACGGGAAGCACTGGCGCTGATTTCGGGCCATTACCAAACCGGGAAACCATTATCCGATGCCTTGTTTGACAAAATGCTGGCGGCGAAAAACTTTCAGGCCGGCATGATTATGGTACGGCAGCTGGAATTCAGCCTGTTTGATTTCAGGATTCACCGGGACTACGACCCGGAAAAAGGCGGCCGCATCTATGAGACGCTGGAGCAGGTCAGGGAGCAGGTTGCCGTTGTCCGGCCGCCAAAATTCAACCGTTTCGCCCACAGCTTCTCGCATATTTTTGCAGGTGGTTACGCCGCCGGCTATTACAGCTACAAATGGGCGGAAGTCTTGTCCAGCGATGCTTTTTCTCTGTTTGAGGAAAAAGGTATTTTTGACCAGGAAACCGGCCACGCCTTTTTGACCAACATCCTTGAACGAGGTGGCAGCCAAGACGCGATGGAATTGTTTATCAAGTTCCGCGGTCGCAAACCCACCATCGATGCATTGCTCAGACATAATGGAATAGCTGCATGAAATACAATGACCTGCGCGACTTTATCAAGCAGCTGGAAAAAAAGGGTGAGCTAAAGCGCATTACCGTTGAAGTCGATCCGTATCTGGAAATGACCGAAATTTGCGACCGCACTCTGAAACAGGGCGGCCCCGCGCTGCTATTCGAGAACCCCAAAGGCTCAAACATTCCGGTGCTGGCAAACCTTTTCGGCACACCGCGCCGTGTCGCCATGGGCATGGGCGCTGAGTCTGTTGATGAGTTACGCGGTATAGGCGAGCTGCTGGCTTACCTGAAAGAACCCGAGCCGCCCAAAGGCATGAAGGATGCTTGGGAGAAAATTCCGGTATTCAAGCAGGTACTCAACATGGCGCCTAAAGTGGTCAGCTCACCGCCCTGTCAAGAGCTGGTCCGGGAAGGCGATGAAATCGATCTGGGCGACTACCCTATCCAGACCTGCTGGCCGGAAGATGCTGCCCCCTTGATTACCTGGCCGCTGGTGATTACCAGAGGCCCGAACAAGGAACGGCAGAATCTGGGCATCTACCGCCTGCAAGTCATTGCCAAAAACAAAGTCATCATGCGCTGGCTAGCGCACCGGGGCGGCGCTCTGGATTTCAAGGAATTCCAGGCCGCCCATCCCGGCCAGCCCTTCCCCGTTTCCGTTGCCTTGGGCGCCGACCCTGCAACTATACTTTCCGCCGTCACACCGGTGCCGTACTCCC
>JAQTLI010000230.1 GCA_028714995.1 Methylobacter sp.
TGGTCATTGCAAGCACAGAACTTGATGAAGTTCCAAAATTCAGCAAACAATTTGCCCCCGGGACAGTACGCAGCACCATTGAGCCCATACTTGAAATGCGTGCCCTATTACCTGTTTGCACGCTAAATTATGAATCCTATCATCTGAACATAATCAATAAAGATGAAAAAATCGTAGTTCGCCTGCTTATCGAAGAACACGAACTTCTCAATAACCGCCTTGTGTTACAGCCAGTAAAAGGCTACGGTAAGGCCGCTAAACATATCGTTGAAATACTCACCGCTAAACTGGGCTTAATGCCTACTGATAAACCGGTTCTGTTAGCTGCATTAAGATTACAAAGTCGCAGGCCTAATGAATATTCATCAAAACTGAATATCAACCTAGACCCGACGATGCGCGCCGATATTGCCAGCAAATATATCTACAGCCATCTGCTAAAAGCTATCAAAGACAATGAACAGGGAACCATTGACGATACCGACAGCGAGTTTTTACATGATTTTAGAGTCGCCGTCAGAAGAACCCGATCAGGGCTCAGTCAGATCAAAAGCGTACTGCCCGATGACATCTGCGCCACCTATGCCGAATTTTTTTCCTGGCTGGGCCAGATCACAGGGCCTAATCGTGATTTGGATGTTTATCTATTAAACTTTGAACATTACAAAAGCAGTTTACCCGCTTCAATCCGGGAAGACCTGAACCCTTTGCATGATTTCCTTCTCGCCAAAAAGAAAAAAGCCCACAAGGAACTGGCAACAAAACTGCAATCAACCAAGTACAAAACTACCCTGTCTGAATGGGAGCAATACCTTAAAAAACCGTCTTTCAAAAAACCGATAGAACAAAATGCACATCTGACCATCAAAGAACTCGCAGACAAGAGAATATGGAAAGTTTTCAACCGCGCCTTGCACGAAGGCAATGCGATTAACCGGGAATCCCCGGCCGAAGCCTTACATACATTAAGAAAAACCTGTAAAAAACTGCGTTATTTAATGGAATTTTTCCAAAGCCTTTATCCGGAGCATCAAATAAAACACCTGATTAAAAACCTGAAGGGACTCCAGGATGTGTTGGGCGACTTTCAGGACTACGCGGTCCAGGAACATAATTTAAAACTGTTCAGCGAAGAAATGATGACTCTTAATATACCGTCCAATACCTTTTTAGCCATGGGCGTATTAATCCAGAATCTTGATGCCCGCAGATGGAGCGCCCGCAAAGACTTCGCATCAAGATTTGAAGACTTTAAACAGGAAGAAAACCAGTCTGCTTTCAAGTCGCTGTTCAGGAACTCAAGTCTCTGACTTAAGTAAATAAAAGAAAATTACTGCGCCGCCAAGGCTAAAATACAATACTATCAGTATGAATTACATAGGAACATGCAATGAATGTATTGGCTGTATATAGTATAAAAGGTGGCGTCGGCAAAACCTCAAGCGCGGTCAATCTGGCATTTAATGCCGCACGCAACGGTTACCGCACCTTAGTATGGGATCTCGACCCACAGGGAGCCAGCAGTTATTACTTCCGCGTCAAGCCCAAGATCAAAGGCGGCAGTAAAGATTTAATAGCGGGGAAACGCGAACTGGACGGTCTGATTAAAGGCACTGATTTTGAAAATCTGGATCTCATACCGGCAGATTTCTCATTCAGAAATCTCGATCTGGTTCTGGATGCCAAGAAAAAACCTACCCGACAACTTAAAAAACTCCTGAAGCCCTTGACAGAAGAATACGATTTTATTTTTCTGGATTGCCCTCCGAATATTTCCTTATTATCCGAAGCCGTTTTTGAAGCCTCTGATATTTTATTGTCGCCGATTATTCCCACCACGCTGTCTTTAAGAACGCTTGATCAACTAAAAAAATTCATTGAAGATAACAGCCTTAAAAATCTGGAGCTGTTTCCGTTTTTCTCCATGGTCGACCGGCGCAAAAAAATGCATCGGGAAATTATGGGTAATCTGATCGAAACCCACCCTGAGATTTTAACTACCGCCATTCCTTATGCCAGTGATATTGAACGCATGGGCCTGGAACGCATGCCGCTGGGTGGATTTATTAAAAAAAGTCTATCAACAAAAGCTTACAATGAATTGTGGCAAGAAATTCTGGCTCATACTACTATCAAATAGCACTCAATAAATTGACCATTACCATCAAACTGGCTTAATAATGATTCATTGTTTCTATTGACCGAACGTCAGTACTCGGCCAAAACTATTGTTCATTGCCATGTTGCACTCTGACTTTATCAAACCTTTGTTGGGAAAGAAGTAGTATTGTGTTTGTTTGTACGCCATGTCCTATTATTTTATACTCGACCCAATCAAAACAATAAAATGGATAAATTTATGAGGAATATACGACAAATTAGGTTTTTTATAAGACAATCGATGTTGTATATATCACGTTAGCCGACAACAATGGATGGTCGATTTCAGATTACTAAGCTCGACGCAGCTCGCCGGCAATTGCATGTAGCAATCATGCTGCTATTTGACGATGGTGATCCAATAGCAGTCCACACATTGGTTGGAGCAGCCTCCGTGATCATCTCCGATTTGGTCGATCAATATCACCCGGACAAGTCTTGGGACAAAATGGCCCAAATGGCGAACAACATCACATCGTCTCAATACTTTCAGGTAATGCGCAAGCCCCAGAATTTCCTGAAGCATGCTCGCGAAGACGCCTCGAAAGTTTTCGACTTCGATCCAAACGAAACGGAGGCGGTTGCTTTCTGGGCGGTAATGAATTTGGGCAACTTCGGACCACTCTCAATGGAAGAGTCCGTTTTGCAACTTTGGTATCTGGCGTGTCACGCGCCAAACCTATACGTAGCCATTGAGCCGTACAAGATAGCGGTGCAGATGTTTGGTGACCTAAGAAACATTCCTCGCGCTGGTCGCCTTGCCGTCGGCAAACGTGTCTTAAAGGAACAACTCGCCGATATCGGCTAACCAGACGATCAACCGGACCACCCAAAAGCTGCGCTTTTGGGTTCCTTTCGCGCTGCACGCTCCGTCGGCCGGTTATCTTCCACTTTAAAGCATCCTTGGGAGGAAACATGATCAGTTCTTTGTATGCTGCTGTGTTGGCAATGTTAATCGTCTGGTTATCGCTTCAGGTCATAAAATTGCGCCGGGCAAAGAAAGTGCGTCTCGGCGATGGAGGCGAACCCGAACTCCAGATCGCAATCCGAGCTCAAGGCAATGCAATAGAATATGTCCCTATATCTCTCATCCTGCTTGTCCTGCTGGAGCTCAATGGGGCACACGCAATCCTTGTACATTCCGGCGGTATTGCTGTGCTCGCCGGTCGCCTCCTCCATGCAAGGGGCTTGCTGACAGAAAGTCTTCATTACCGAGTACTGGGAATGAAGGTTACCATTTTTTCTTTAATCGGGTTGGCATTGTCTAATCTAGCTTATGCCTTGTATAACGGCCTACGTGCACTCTAAATTCAACTGTTAGAGAACGGAATGAAGCAAAATCAATCATAGAAACTCTTGCAAACGGTGTCGCGATAACTTGGCTATTCATTTCTATTCTACAGCTGTGTAGGATGCGGTGAACACAGTGAACTGCATCAATCGAGAAACGCCAACGGTTCAGTTCGTTCCTCGGTAATTGCGCTAACTCCTATACCCATGCAGTCGTTACCGCACCTACCGCGCTGATATGAATCTGACAAAATAGAACCAAAATGCTCGGCAATGGTTGCGGTTATTATCAGCATTTTACTTTATTAATTTACTAATTTTTTGCTGGATAATCATTGATTATTCTGTTGTTTTTACACAAAAAAAACATACAACGCAGTCAAAATTTACCTGTTTGTTTAACTATATTAGAGACCAATGGTACGCGCCTCACTAGCGCCTAAAATGACCCTAAACAGGTTGTTGCGGACTAGCCACTGGCTATTGGAGCACCGAATAAAGCACCTCAAAGCTCTGCTAAACTGATAATTAAATCACTTGTTTTGCTTATTTAACGGGAGGATTATCACACTTAAATCAAACAAATATTAGGTGACTAATCATGAAAATTATAAAGATAATGATCCTATTAGTTTCTTTTTTTGCGATAGCAGGCGCTGCTTTTTTCCAACTTTTTATTTTACTGACAAATATGCTATTTGATCACCACGGTCATCATCGGCACACCTCGTGGCTTGGTTAAGCTGCGTAAGTTGGATTAACGGCTTTATCGTTAACCCAACATCGAAGCCTAAATGTGGGAGGGTAATAAAGTTTCATATTGCATGACGTTGCGGACTTTTCCGATACATCAAACAAGATTTGTGCATAGGCTTCCAGCAAACTTTCAATATGCCCGCGCTAGTCCACCCTGTCAAAGCTTACCTTTATCGCCATTAGCCATTACAAGAGCTTCTAGCGCGTCATATCCTTCGTCATCGCCAACAACCGCAGACATGCCGACTGGCCTCGCGCTGGACGGTAAAGGATATAAGCTGGGTGCCGGAAAAATGGTGGGAACTTGTCACCGGGGACAGCAGCTGTAACGGCCTACAATCCGGCGCTAATTACTATCTGGAGCGAAATAATCAGCATCATCTTTATCTGTTATGGTGATTGTGTCACGCCCCTCATACGGAACTCCTTTGATATCAAGGAACCGCAAGATTGCATCCGTATCACCTACTTGAAATCCTGCATTGCCAATTTTAAAGCGACAGGTCAGGTAAGGCAGGCCATCTGAATTAACATCCTTGGCTTTTTTCTCACAACGAATGAAGCTTTGTTCATCACCAGTATGTCCAAAAGTAAGCGTTGCTTGATTTAACATTTTTGTAACGTCAATGTCCTTATTAGAAAATATCGCGACATTAACTTTGCCTTTACTCTTTGGGTTAATGTTATTTGGAGATTTTCCTGGCCGGATATCTATCGATATATGGTAGCCCTTAACATTACTTACCGGGCGTTTAACACCGGACGCTTGATCTAGTATGCTAACTGCAGCCAGCACATTGGTAACACCACTTCCTTCATCAGTGAAAAGAATGCGTCCATCGGGCATCCAAGTGGGATCGAGTGCTATGAAATCACCCAATTTATTAAGGTTTGAGCCATCCGATTTGATTGTCCAAATCTTCCAGTGTTCGGAGCTCTGATCGCGATCAGAAGCGAAGAGAATCCCGTCTGGACCCCAGTTAGGGTTCCAGTCATAAAAGTTACCGGTTGTTAAAGATCTGAGATTAGATCCATCGATACTCACGGTCTTTAGCGTCGCAAAGTCACTGGTACTGCCATTTATAGTCTCGGAAAAGACAATTTCATCACTTGTGGGTGAAAAGCTCGGGTGGTTTTCTTGCCCTGGTAAATTCGTGACTCGTGCCGGAGCAGTTCCATCGGGATTCATTATCCAGAGATCATTTGATCCACCTCTGTCAGAGACGAAAACTATTTTGTGTAAATCAGCGTGCAA
>JAQTLI010000231.1 GCA_028714995.1 Methylobacter sp.
CAAAAGCAGGGCGTTATTCATTTGCTGGATCAATGCATGCGAGCGGATGGCGTACAGATCTTTATTGGCGAAGAATCCGGCTATCAGGCATTTGATCAATGCAGTCTGGTGACCTCATCCTATTCGGTCAGTGATGAAGTGGTCGGGGTGCTGGGTGTCATCGGTCCGACGCGCATGGCTTATGAGAAAATTATCCCCTTTGTCGATGTGACTGCAAAATTGTTAGGCGCAGCCTTGAATCCAAAATCAACGACCCCATCATAAGCAATATCTTTTTTTGTGCAGTTAGGCACGATACTAATTTTGAATGTTAAGGAGCTATAAATAATGAGTACTGATCAGGAAGTGCCTGAATCTCAGGTTGAAACTGAAAGCGAAACGGTTAATGAACAGCCGCATACTGAATTAGCCGAGCATGAGCTTACAGTTGAAGAGTTAAAACAGGCCTTGGCTCAGGCTGAGCAAAAAGCGCAGGAAAACTGGGATAAGGCGGTTCGGGCTCAGGCAGAAATGGAAAACCTGAAAAGAAGAACTCAAAAGGATCTGGAAGATGCGCATAAGTTTGCGTTGACAAGTTTTGCCAAAGAATTACTGTCAGTATTAGACAGCTTGGTGCTAGGTTTGCAGGCCGCAACAGGCGATAGTCCGGAAGTGCAGAAATTTCGTGAAGGTAGTGAATTAACGATCAAACAGTTTGAATCAGTATTCGCGAAATTCAAGATTGAAGCGATTGATCCAATTGGCCAGCCTTTTAATGCCGAATTGCATCAAGCAATGGCCATGCATGCAGTTGAAGGTGCTGCGCCAAATACAGTAGTTAACGTGTTTCAAAAAGGCTATATGTTGAACGGACGTTTGCTACGCCCCGCCATGGTTTTGGTAGCAAAAGCAGCTGAAAAACCAGCTACAGATATTCCTAGTATTGATGAACAGGCTTGAACACACTAAAACAGCCCCCATATCGATAACAAATTTTACTTTTTAAATATTTCAAGTCTGGAGAACTCAATGGCTAAAATAATTGGCATAGATTTAGGAACAACAAACTCGTGCGTTGCGGTATTGGAAAACGGCGTAGCAAAAGTGATTGAGAACAGCGAAGGTGCGCGTACTACACCTTCAATTATCGCTTTTACCAGCGATGACGAAGTATTGGTAGGGCAGTCGGCTAAACGTCAGGCAGTTACCAATCCTAAAAATACCCTATTTGCGATCAAACGCTTGATTGGTCGTCGTTTTAAGGATGATGTCGTGCAAAAAGACATCAAAATGGTGCCTTATAAAATTGTTGAAGCTGAAAACGGTGATGCCTGGGTTGAAGTGCATGGCAAAAGAATGGCGGCACCTGAAATATCAGCCCGTGTTTTGATGAAGCTGAAAAAAGACGCTGAAGCTTATTTAGGCGAAGAAGTCACTGAAGCGGTAATTACCGTTCCTGCCTATTTTAATGATTCACAACGCCAGGCGACTAAAGATGCAGGCCGTATTGCAGGTCTGGAAGTTAAACGGATTATTAATGAGCCGACAGCATCGGCACTGGCTTTTGGTATGGATAAGCCTAAAGGCGATACCAAAATCGCGGTATATGACTTGGGTGGCGGTACTTTCGATATTTCCATTATTGAAATCGCCGAGATAGAAGGTGAGCACCAATTCGAAGTGTTATCGACTAACGGTGATACTTTCCTGGGTGGTGAAGATTTCGACTCAAGAATCATTGAGTATCTTGCTGCAGAATTCAAAAAAGAAAGCGGCGTTGACGTGCATAACGATCCGCTAGCTTTACAGCGTTTGAAGGAAGCGGCAGAAAAAGCCAAGATTGAATTGTCTTCAAGCCAGCAAACCGATGTGAATTTGCCGTACATTACTGCGGATGCCTCAGGTCCCAAGCATTTAAACGTTAAGTTGACCCGCGCCAAACTGGAATCGCTGGTTGAAGAGCTGATTAACCGCACTAAAGGCCCTTGTGAAATAGCGCTGAAAGACGCGAAGCTAACGGCATCGGATATTGATGACGTGATTTTGGTGGGCGGACAAACCCGTATGCCGAAAGTGCAGGAAATGGTAAAAAACATTTTTGGCAAAGAACCTCGCAAAGACGTTAACCCTGATGAAGCGGTAGCCTTGGGTGCTGCGATCCAGGCGGGCGTTCTGGGCGGTGAAGTTAAGGATGTATTATTGCTGGATGTTATCCCGTTATCGCTGGGTATTGAGACGATGGGCGGCGTATTGACCAAGCTGATCGAGAAAAACACCACGATCCCAACCAATGCATCGCAGGTTTTCTCTACGGCGGATGACAATCAAACGGCAGTAACTGTTCACGTATTGCAAGGTGAGCGTGAACTCGCATCCGCAAATAAATCACTGGGTCGTTTTGATTTATCTGATATTCCACCCGCGCCGCGCGGTATTCCGCAAATCGAAGTTGCATTCGATATTGATGCCAACGGTATTTTGAACGTGTCAGCCAAAGACAAGGCGACCGGCAAAAAACAATCCATTGTCATCAAAGCTTCCAGTGGTTTGTCGGATGATGAAGTTGAACGCATGATTAAAGATGCCGAAGCGCATGCTGATGAAGACCGCAAGTTGACTGAATTGGTGCACGCTCGCAACCATGCGGATGGTATGATTCATGCGACTGAAAAATCGCTGAAAGAGCTGGGCGATCAGGTCAGTGCTGATGAAAAAACCAGCATCGAACATGCGATTGAAGCTCTGAAGGCCGCAGTTAAGGGTGATGATAAAGCGGAAATTGAAGCCAAAACGAATGACTTAACCGAGTTATCGGGTAAACTGGCAGAACGTGTTTATGCGCAAAAATCAACGTCTGAAGCTGGTCAGTCTGGCACTCATGCTGGTTCTTCAGAACATGCTGCCGATGAGGGCGTAGTTGATGCCGAGTTTGAAGAAGTTAAAGAAGACGATAAATAATAAAAGCACGGTGGGTATTGCTGTTAATTAATCGATTAAAGGTTTTTTATTAGGTTCATTAACCATGAAGGACACGGAGGACATGAAGTTTTTTCTTTGTGATCTCCGTGTCCTTCATGGTAAATAATCCAGCTTCACTCTAGCTTTACAGGTACGGCTCAGTTTGTGCCTTTTTTATACCGTGGGTATGTAGGCGCAATGCTTTGTGCTTGCGACAGGTTTTTTAATAATATTGCAGCAATGCTGCATCTCCTGAGTGGACTCTTGGGAGCGGATTGAAATATGGCAAAAGAAGATTATTACAAGCTTCTCGGTGTAGACAGAAACGCCAGTGATGCAGAGATTAAGAAAAGCTATCGCAGCAAGGCGATGAAGTTTCATCCGGACAGAAATAAGGATAATCCGGTAGAGGCTGAGGCTAAGTTCAAGCAAATCAAGGAAGCTTACGAAGTTTTATCTGACCCTAAAAAACGTTCTGCCTATGACCAGTTCGGTCATGCTGGTGTTGATGCGTCTATGGGCGGTGGGCGTCACGGCGGTTTCGGCGGTGAAAGTTTCAGTGATGTTTTCGGTGACGTTTTCGGCGATATTTTTGGTGGTGGAAGACAACAGCGGAGCAGCGTACAACGCGGTTCAGACTTGCGCTATAACCTGGAATTAACGCTGGAAGAAGCTGTATTCGGAACAGATACCAAAATCCGTGTGCCGGTTCTGGTTACCTGTAGTGAGTGTAGCGGTTCCGGTGCTAAAAAAGGCTCCAGTCCGGTTATCTGTTCAACTTGTCATGGCCATGGTCAAGTCAGGATGCAACAAGGTTTCTTTTCTGTTCAGCAAACCTGTCCGACCTGTCAGGGATCTGGTAAGCAAATAAAAGATCCTTGCGGTGCATGTCGTGGTCAGGGACGTGTTCAGGAAACTAAAACCTTGTCCGCGAAAATTCCTGCAGGCGTCGATACCGGAGATCGCATACGTCTGGCTGGAGAAGGCGAGGCCGGAATAAACGGTGGACCGGCTGGCGATCTTTATGTGCAGGTTCAGGTGAAAGAACATGCGATTTTTACCCGTGACGGCGAGAATTTATATTGCGAAATGCCTATCAGTTTCCCTACTGCCTGTTTGGGCGGCGAGCTGGAAGTGCCTACCTTGAATGGCAAGGTGCTGCTGAAAATTCCTGCTGAAACGCAAACTGGAAAATTATTCAGGTTGCGTGGTAAAGGCGTGAAGCCGGTTAGGGGAGGAGCTGTCGGTGATTTGTTGTGCAGGGTACAGGTTGAAACACCCGTACATCTGACCAAGGAACAAAAGGCATTGGTTGAGCAGCTCAGCGAATCCTTATCCGGCGGCGGTAAACATCACAGTCCCCAGGAATCCTCATGGACTGATGGGGTAAAAAACTTTTTCGATAAACTAACAGGATAAGTCATGATGCGAATTGCTGTAGTTGGTGCGTCCGGTCGCATGGGGCTTTGTCTGATTAAAGCGGCGGCGCTGGCTAAGAATGTGGAATTAGCTGTTGCAGCCTCCCGTCCTGACAGTACTGCAATAGGCAAGGATGCTGGCGAACTGGCAGGCATCAGCGTGGTCGGCGTTAAGGTAGTCGATGATTTGGCGGCAGTTGTCGATCAATTTGATGTATTGATTGATTTTACGCGTCCAGACGCGTCAATGGCCTTTATCGAAATCTGTCGGCAAGCCGGTAAAAAGATTGTTATCGGCACCACCGGGTACAGCGATGCGCAAAAGGCCCTGATTACTGAGGCGGCTAAAGACGTGGCTGTAGTGATGGCTCCCAATATGAGTGTCGGCGTGAATCTGTCGCTTAAATTGCTGGAAATGACCGCCAAAGTCATGGGCGATTACACAGATATTGAAGTGATTGAAGCCCATCACCGGCATAAAGTTGATGCGCCATCCGGTACTGCATTGCGCATGGGTGAGGTAATTGCCGATGTGTTAGGCCGGGATTTAAAAGATTGCGCCATTTATGGCAGGGAAGGTAATACCGGTGAGCGGGACAGAAAAACCATTGGTTTTTCAACCATACGCGCCGGGGACATAGTCGGTGAGCATACCGTCATGTTTGCCGATGACGGCGAGCGGGTTGAAATCACCCATAAAGCCACCAGTCGCATGACTTTTGCCAATGGCGCGGTAAGAGCCGCTGTGTGGTTGAAAGACAAACAAGACGGGCTTTATGATATGCAGGATGTCTTAGGTTTAAAAAATTGTTAATGACCAAAACAGCATAATCTCGTAAAATTGCCATAGTTTTGTTTTTTTATAACGGGATGAGTCCTTAAGGGTTCATCCCGTTTTGCACATTTGAGGTGACGTGTTTGACTAAGACTGCTTTATTGCTATTGGAAGATGGAACGGTATTTAACGGTGTGTCTATAGGTGCAGACGGCTGTTCTGTGGGTGAGGTCGTTTTTAATACTGCCATGACCGGGTATCAGGAAATTCTCAGTGATCCATCCTATGCCCGGCAAATTGTGACATTAACCTATCCGCATA
>JAQTLI010000232.1 GCA_028714995.1 Methylobacter sp.
TCCCATCCCGAACTCGGAAGTGAAACCGCTTAGCGCCGATGATAGTGTGGCAGTTTGCCATGCGAAAGTAGGGAATTGCCAAGCTCTTAATATCAAACCCAAGTCTAACCACTTGGGTTTTTTTTTGCATTTAAAAGCTTATTTTAAGTGCAGGGCAATCGGTGGACTTCGCCCCGAAAACTGACTATCATGCATCCCACGTTGAGTTAATTAAAGGTATATATGATCAAAGCAGCCAGAAGATTAGTAATGCCAGGTATTTTATTATTTTCTATCGGGTTGTCAGCTTGTGCAGAGTTTAAAGAAACAGGAAGAATAATTGGTCACACGACCCGGGATGTCACGAGGAATATTGGGCATGGTTCAAGGGATGCGGTTAAAACAATTGGTAAGGGCACAAAGAGAGTTGTGAAATCAATTACGGAAGATGAGACTAACGCTACCGATAATGAATAATGTTATCGAATTATTATAGCCATTAAAAACTTAAAGGATATGCAATGAAATTTAATCCATGCATTGATAAATGTACTTACGAAGGAACGCATTGCGAAGGTTGCGGACGAACCCATGCGGAGATAGCTGTAACAAAAAAGATGGTTATGGATTTTGTGAATTTCGCTCAAATGCAAGGCTATGAAAATATTGAAGAATTTTCAATTTCTATAGGTAAAAGTATACTCAAAAAATTGCAGAAAGCATCGCAATAAATTTCAGCAGTCGGAATTGATCCTATGATTAAAGACACTAGGCAGAATAATACTTATGAATATTACGCTTGATATTATTGGATACATTGCTGCAACCCTAACCACAGCATCTTTCTTACCTCAGGCGATATTGACGATAAAAACAAAAGACACGGACTCGCTTTCTTTGAGCATGTACAGTATTTTTACCTTGGGTGTGTTGTTTTGGCTTATTTATGGCATATATAAATCGGATAACGCAATAATATTTGCGAATGCAATAACGCTGTTATTGGCATCATCAATACTGTCTTTTAAGATTTACAATACTGTGTGCAAAAAAGGGTAGGATACGCCGAACGCACAAATTTAGGCGCAGTATTTTGTAAATCAAGATTGCTCTATAATTTCAATCGCATTGCCATCCGGATCACGACAAAATAACGCTTTTCGTCCTGATATACTCATCGTATAAACAATGCCATTTTTATCTAATATGTCTTTAATGGGGGCTAATGCTTCCACGTTTAAAGCGACATGGCGATCGCGTCCTCCATGTACAGGACGCCCTGTTGTTGGGTCAGGATTTTCCAATTCCAGCAAATGAATTTGTTGATCGCCCAGCTGAAACCATGCACCTGGGAACCCCAGATTAGGTCGGTCAACCTGTTGCAAACCTAGCACATCACGGTAAAAAGTTAGCGATACATTGATATCGCTAATAATCAGACTTGCATGGTTTAGTGTGTAGTTAATTTTAGGCATTATGTTGTCGGTGATAATGAGAGTAGCATTGTGGGCATGGCGATGTTTTTAAGGTTGCCGGATTACAGGGTCTTAATCTTGTCTAGCACTTCTTGAGCATGTCCATCAGGTGCCACGCCATAAGCCACATCCACCAATTTACCTTCCTTGTTGATGATGAAGGTGGACCGAAGAATGGCCATGCTCTTAACGCCGTTTTTTTCTCTTTCTTGCCAGACACCATAGCTATTGCAAAGCTCGCCATTAGTGTCCGCCAGTAAATCCAGTTTAAGGCCGAATTTGTTAATGAAGTCGATGTGGCTTTCACAAGAGTCCTTGCTTACACCGATGACTACGGTATCCAATTTGGCAAACTCCTCAGCAAGCCGGGTAAACTGGTTTGCTTCTATGGTGCAGCCTGGGGTGTCATCCTTGGGATAAAAATATAAGACGACATTCTTTTTTCCGGTGTAATCCGACAAGCTAACCAATTGATTGTGTTGGTTTCTGGAGCTGAATAGGGGGGCTGGTTGATGTGTTTTTAACATAGAATCTCCTTTGAAACTCGTTTTATTTGGAAAGATCATGCCGAACGTACAACGTACAGACTATACGTTCGGGCCAGTGTAGACACAACATCATTTGCCTGCAAGCTATGAATTATGTGCAGAGGCTTTACGGTATTACGCCTTGTTTTCTCCGCCGAATAATTCCATTAGACGCGGCAGGAAATTTGACAGTTCCAATGACATAATCGAAAAGTCTACATCAAATTGCTCTGCTTCATCATAGGTTTCGATATCAGCTACCTGATCCTGAATTAAATCGAGAAACTTCAGGCGCTTAATGGCCATATTTTCGTCAATAATGAATGACAGACGGTCAGCCCAGCTGACTGCCAGTTTGATGACTTCTTTGCCGGTATCCAGATGGTTTTTTATTTCCGGAAGACTCAGGTCATGGCGTTTGCAGCGGATAATGCCACCTTCTTCTTCAGGTGCACGCAACTCACATTCGTCTTCAATGGTAATATCTGCTGGTGCTTCATTATTTATCAGCCAGCCAGTCATTGTTGCAATGGGTTTTTCGATCGTATTGAGTGGGACAGCCGGTAATGAACCTAGGCATTTACGCAACAGACTGAGTAGATCTTCAGCTTTTTTTGAAGAAGCTGTATCAACAATCAACCAGCCGCCTTTAGGATCGATATAGGCGTAGGTTTTGTTTGAAAAAGTGAATGCCTTTGGTAATAACTCAAAGATAAGCTCATCTTTGATAGCGGTACGTTCTTTTTTGGATAATTTGCGACCTTGCTGATCTTCTGCTTCAAGAATTTTTTCCTGAACCATTTCATTAACCACGGCGGCCGGTATGACTTTTTCTTCTTTTTTTCCACAAATCATCATGAAGCCGTTAGCGGCATGTACCAGATGCTCTGAAGTTTTTCCTAGTGGCGAAGTCCAGCCAAAAGTAGACTCCTCTTGATTGCCGCAGGGGCGAAAAGATAACGCCCCAAGTTTTTGTTCCAGATCTTCTGGTGATAAGGTGAAATCTTCGGTAAGACGAAAAATGCTAAGATTCTTAAACCACATGCGTAATTGATACCTTATAAATAGAGTGATTGTGCATTATCTCAAATTTGAAAGTATAAAAATAAAGTAAATTTCAGGATGAATACACAATGTCTGATATAGCTGGATTTACCCCTATTGTTTCCGGGAATGCAAAAGTGTTGATATTGGGATCTATGCCCAGTGTAGCGTCATTAGCCAGGCAACAGTATTATGGCCATCCTAAAAATGCTTTTTGGCCGATTATGGGGGCGTTATTCGGCGCTGCTCCCGAGCTTTGCTATCAGCAGCGTAAAGAAATCTTGATGGCAAATGGAATAGCGGTATGGGATGTATTGCAAGGCTGTAATCGCTTGGGTAGCCTGGATTCGAATATAAAGTTGGCCTCAATAAAGATAAATGATTTTGCGGATTTTTATGCCGAGTATAAATTTATTGAACAAGTGTTTTTTAATGGCGCAATGGCAGAGAAGTTGTATAAAAAATATGTGCTGCCGACATTAGATCAGAGTTTTTCCTATCTTGAATATCAGCGACTGCCTTCAACAAGTCCGGCTCATGCTTCATTAAGATTGGAAGAAAAGATAGAAGCATGGAAAGTGATTAAACGGCATGTGTTAAAGTAGAGCTTATTTTTACTTCAAAATGATGATGGAAGCATTTTCAATCTGGGAAAGTTTGTTGCCCGGCGCTACGGAGCAAAGCAGAAAAGTAAAATAAGATTACTTGGTACCCACAAGGGGGGCATGGTGCCTTTAGTGGTGTTGTTTTTTGTGTGCAATGGTTTTAGATAAAATGAGTGAAGAATACGAATACGATGGTGAGGAGGTGGAGTATTATGCGGTCCGCCCCAATAAAACCCAAATAAAGAGGGACATGGCAGTTCTTTTTGCCTTAAGTGAAGAAATGTCCGAATTGTCTTCTGCGCAATTGAAAACCCTTGAGTTGCCTGAGATTATAAATAAGGCTGTTGTAGAGGTGTCAGGAATGCCGCATAAAAGCGCGAGAAAACGCCTGCTGAAATTCATTACCGGCCAGCTCCACAAAATTGATGTAGAGCCTATTTTAGAAAAGCTGTCGCGCATTAAAAGCCAGAGCGCCCATGCCGTAAGGGAGCATCATATTGCCGAACGTTGGCGGGACAGGTTGATTGCCGAGGGCAATGATGCATTGAGCGCTTTGCTTGACGAACAACCCCATGCAGACCGCCAACAGCTAAGGCAATTATTGCGGAATGCTCAAAAAGAAGCCGAAGCCAGCAAACCGCCTAAATCTTCCCGCTTGCTATACCGACATCTGAAGGAGCTGTTTAAGATTGAAGGGGAGGCGGAGTTTGAAGATGAGCAAGATATAGATTTAGAGTAGTAGAGTCTTAGCAATCGCTAAATAAATCCATTTGCTGGAAATAAGGTTGTGTGCACTCGTCATCCAATGATGAAAGCGTAACTCCTAGCAGGCGCACATTGCGCCTGCCTATGTCAGTGTTTTTCAATAAATCTTCAAGAATGACACCTATGGTCGATGTCGCTGTAACGATATACGGCAGCGTCCGGCTACGGGTGATTTGTACAAAGTCAGAATATTTGATTTTTACGGTCAGTGTACGGGCCGTCAATTGTTTTTTGGTGACTTTGGCTAAAGCCTTTTTTAGCAGGTTTTGTAAATGCTTAATGACATCCTGTCGGGCTTTAATATCCTGCTGAAAAGTAATTTCCACGCCCACCGATTTGCTGACTCTATGGTTGTTGACCAGCCGGTTATCAATGCCCCTGGAAATGTTGTAATAATGCAGGCCGGATTTGCCAAAATAGTGCTGCAATATTTCCAGCGGCAGTTCTTTCAAGTCTTTGCCAGTCTTAATGCCTAGCGACTGCATTTTTATCGATGTTGCTTTGCCTACTCCATGAAATTTTTCGACAGGTAGTTGCTCGACAAAGTCAGCACCTTGTTCTGGCGTGATTAGATAAAGCCCATCCGGTTTATTGATGTCCGAAGCAATTTTAGCGAGAAATTTATTATAAGAAACGCCGGCTGAAGCGATCAGCTGGGTCTCCTGTTTAATCTTTGCTTTGATGGCTTTGGCGATTAAAGTTGCCGAGCCTTGGTGCAAGTCTACATCACTGACATCCAGATAGGCTTCATCCAGAGAAAGTGGCTCAAAAAGTTCTGTGTAGTTGGCAAATATTTTCCGTATAGCCATTGAAGCCTCTCGATAAGCTTCAAAACGGGGTTTTACAAAAATGGCCTGAGGACATAAGCGGTAAGCATGAGATGAAGGCATGGCGGAGTGAATGCCATATTGCCTTGCTTCATAGCTGCAGGTTGCAACAACGCCACGAGAGTCGGGAGTGCCTCCTACAATGAGTGGCTTGTTGCGGTATTGAGGGAAATCGCGTTGCTCTACGGCCGCAAAAAAAGCATCCATATCGATATG
>JAQTLI010000233.1 GCA_028714995.1 Methylobacter sp.
TTCCTCCGCCGCTTCCAGATCGGCGCTGGCGGCCTCCAGCCGTCGCTGCAGGCGCCCGAACAAATCGACTTCCCACAGGGCGTCGAAACCCAGTTCGAACAAATTGAAGCGGACACCGCGCGCATAAATGGGAGAAAGGTTTTGGTGACGCTGGCCGCCTGCGGTTATATCAATCTGCGGAAAAAGCTCCGCCCGGATCGAACGGCGATCAGCGCGAGCCTGATCGATGCGCGTCAGCGCTATCTTGAGGTCCAGGTTGCCGGTAAGCGCCTGTTCCATCAGTCGATCCAGTCGCGAATCGCCGAAGTTCTTCCACCAGGTCTTCAGTTTCTCAGGGGTTACGGGTTTCAGACCCAAGCTGGCGTCCTTTTCGGCCTGCCAGTGAACCGGGACGACGGGCACCGATTTCTGGTAATCGGGTCCCATGGTACATCCGGCCAGTCCGCACAGCAGCCATAAACATCCGGCCTTAAGCTCCATAGTAGTGTCCTTCTGGAAGTTCCGAGCCGAAGCGGTACCCGAGCTTCAGTTCTTTCAGCCATCTCGAGCAATGAGGCTCGGTGACGACGGAGTAATGTCCGCCACCGGCATGGACGACCCTGACATCGTCGTAGTAATCGTCCCAGCAATTCAGCTCCAGCCAGCTCTCACTTTCCTCGGCGATAATCAGCGTCGGCCGGTGCGGTAATTTACCGTGCGGATAGCGGTAATCGGCGGCTAGCGATGTCTCGACCACATTCCACAAATCCAGAAAATAGTCGGGGGCGATGCTCATTGCCGTGTGCAGCAGTTTCGCCAATTCGGTTTTCCAGGCCGGATAAGGATTGTCCTCCAAGATGGCTGCGATGAACTCCTCCTGGCTGGACGAATCGATGCCGGCATTCTCGAGAATCATCCTGCAGAAGGACATTACCGAGGGTTTGTCGATTTGCTTCGGCCAGCTGGCAACGCCGCTGTCTATCAACACCACGTCTTCGACCTGAATCTCGGTGTTTTGCAACTGCTTGAGCATTTCGTAAACCACGGTTCCGCCGTAGCTGTGGGCATAGAGTTTGATCGCACCCCGCCGTTTAATGTCCCGGATCAGCGCGATGTTGTGAGCAGCCATTTCCTCCACCGATCCAACCGGTACGCTTCCGGCGTAACCCTTCATTTGTAAGCCATACACTGGGCCGCAATCGCCGATGTGGACCGCCATTTGATGGTAACCGTCGCTTAATCCCGGCATGCCCGGAATGATGAAGGTCGGAATGCTGTCGTGCAGACTGGCGACATAGGGCGAACCGGCCGGTTTGCTGCCGGCGTCGCCTATACGGGCGGCAAGTTCCCGCAAGGTCGGATATTGGATGATGTCGACGATGCCGATTGGCGAGGACGGCAATTGTTGGTTAATTTGGTGTACCAACTGGATTGACAGCAGAGAATAGCCGCCGATGTCGAAAAAGTTGTCGTTGAGCCCGACGCGTTCCAGGTCGAGCACGTGTTCCCAGATGTGAGCCAATTGTCGTTCGACCGGGGTTTGCGGTGCGGCATAGTGCTCGCCGGCGTCGAATTCCACCGGTGTCTGTTCCAGCCGCTTGCGGTCGATCTTGCCGTTGCTGGTCAGTGGTAGGGTTTCCAAACGGAAGAATCCGGCCGGCACCATATAATCGGGTAGGCAACGGCGCAATGGCTCGCGCAGCGCCTCGGCATCGATACCCGCTGCGTCTGCCGTGTAATAGGCCACCAGTCGTTCGCCACCGGAGTGGTGCTTTGCGACTATCGCGACGGCGCTTTTCACGCCAGGCAACGCAGTAAGCGCATTTTCGATCTCACCCAGCTCGACCCGGAAACCGCGAATTTTGACCTGATGATCGGTTCTGCCTACATAGGCGATATTGCCGTCCGGCAGCCAGCGCGCCAAATCGCCGGTTTTGTATAACTTGCCGGGAGCGTACGGATTGTCGACAAACTTTTCGGCGGTCAAGTTTGGATTATTCAGATAGCCCAGCGCCAGCCCTTCCCCGGCAATATGCAATTCGCCGGCTACGCCTATCGGCAGCAACTCGAGATGTTTGCCCAGCACATACAAGCGGGTGTTGGCGATCGGTTTACCTATGGTCAATCGTTGCCCGGCCCCAAGCTCGGCGATTGCGGCATTGACGGTATATTCAGTCGGGCCGTAGGCGTTGAATATTCTGACGCCGCAGTCTTGTACGGCTTGCAGCGTCGAATCCGGCAAAGCCTCACCGCCGAAAGCGATCAAACGCAGCTGGCTGAACATTTGTTGTTGCCGCTCCGGTTCCAGCGCATTGATCACGCCGTAGAACTGCGGTGGGAGATTGAGTATCGATACGCCGTTGTCGACGACGACCCGATAAAAATTTTCCACTTCGATATCGGCGTCTTCACGGATCACGATGCCGGCACCGACCAGCAGGTAGGGAAAGATTTCCTCCACCGACATATCGAAGCTCAGCGAGGCAAATTGCAAAATCCTGTCTCGGTCGGTAATGCCATATTTTACTGTCATCGCATGGCAAAGATTCACCACAGACCGGTGCGAGATCACCACGCCTTTCGGGTTGCCGGTGCTGCCGGACGTGTATATCACATAGGCCGGATGCTGCGGGCCGACCTCGCGGCGCAGCTCGGCGGTATGGGGTACCCGGTCGGCCCAGGCAGGATCATCCACGGCCAGGATCCGGCAACCGCAGTCAGTCGATAAGTCGGACAAACGTGACTGCAAATGGGATTGGGTCAGTAAAAGGCTTACGCAGCCGTCAGTCAGCATGTAGCGGATTCTATCCTCGCCGTTGTGCGGATCGATGGGCAGGTAAGCTGCGTCGGCACCCAGCACGCCTAGAACCGCAACGATCATGTCCGCCGATCTATCCATGCACACCGCGACCAACTGATCCGGCCCCATCCCTTGGGCTTGCAGATAGTTCGCCAGGCGCCGGCTGCGTTCCGCCAGGGTGCCATAGGAGATTTGCCGGCCGGCGAAAATCAAAGCCGTGTTGTCCGGCACCTGGGCCGCCCGAGCTTCGAATAGTTCGTGGATGCAGTACTGTTTCGGAAACTCGCTGGCGGTATCGTTGAAACCATCTAACAACAGGCGCGTCTCTTGTTCCGGCAAGCAGTCGTATTCGTCGATACGCCTGCCGGGATCTTCGGCGATTGCCGCAATCAGCGTTTCCAGATAGCCGAGATGGCGGCGGACCGTGGCGGCTTCGAACAAATTGCGCTGGTACTTCAGGTGCAGTTCTACCGTATCGCGGAAGTCGTAGACTTCCAGCATGTAGCTATCCATCGTTTCCTGATACACGTCATAGCACAGCTCGACGCCGCCCAGCCGCTCTTCTGCTCCGAGTATGCCGTCGAAGATGTTCTGGTAGGTAAACGACACCGAAAACGGCACTTCACTTGAATTGAACAACGTGAGTCCCAGCTCGGGCATTATCTTGGCAAACGGGTAATGGGCGTGATCAAGTCCCTCGGCGAGGTTTGCGCCGATCTGTTTTACCAGATGCAGAAAGGTATCGTCCGGGTGGATTTGTGTTCTGACGATCATCAGGTTGATGTAGCAGCCGATCGTATTTTCATGGCGCTGCATCGGCCTGCCGGCCACTGGCATATTCACGGCAATATCGTCTTCCGCGCTCAGCCGATGAATCAGGATATTGAATACGCCCAACAATAATGCTGACAGGTTTTGGTTCAGCATGGAACCGAGATATTTCAATGCGGCCAGCGTTGCGCTGTTCAGCGTCAGCGTTTCGCAACCTATTCCCTCGTCGGGCAAACCGGGTTGCGGCAGAGTATCGTAAGGTAGGCCGATGGTCGCCGGTACACCTGCCAGCCGGTTTTTCCACCAGGCCAGGTCGTCTTCGGCCCGCGCGCTGCTCAGATAAGCGCGTTCCCAGACGATGAAGTCGAAAAAAGCTGTGTCTGGCGTTTGCGCGATAGGTGTACCGCCGGCGGCCAGGACGTGGTATTTGTCCCAGAACTCGTTGGCAAACAACATGCCGGAAAATCCGTCAATGACGATGTGGTGTATGACGAAGAATACATAATAGCGTTGGTCGTGCGGGCATTCTAAGGCATATAGCCGTAGCGGCGGATCGGTTTCCAGATTGAACGGCTGCCGCAGCAATCGGCGCAGAAACAGTGTCGTCTGTTGGTTTTCAGGCAGGGTCAGATGCTCGATCACAAGGTTGTCGGCAGCCGCACCGACCATTTGGACGATGTCTTCTCCCGATGCGTCCTTTTTATATCGATAGCGGCAGCGCAGCAGCGGACGCTCTTCCAGCACCGCAAGCAGGGCCAGACGCAGGCAGGCGGGATCCGCCGGTCCTTTGAGCCGGAAAATCAGCGGGACGTTGAAGCCCGTGGATTCGGGAAAGGTTTCCTGGATGTACCACAAGCCTTTCTGGGTTTCTGACAGGGGTTGCGGCACCGCCGGTACGCTCGCCGCTGCTTGCGGCGCTTCAGGCGTAACCCTATCCGGGCAAGGCGTTTGCCGTGCCAGCAACTCGAAAAATTCGCCGAAGTTTTTGGCGCCCATCGCCTGGGCGACCTTGACGGTTAAGCCCAGCCTTTCATTCAACCGGTTGATGAATTGCACCACCTGGATCGAATCGAAGCCGTAATGCACGGGCGATAGCGAACGGTCGATTTCCGACAGGTCCATGCCGAATACCTCGTCGACCAAGCCGGCTAATGCTGTCTCGACATCGCCGCTCAACGCCGCAGTCGGCATGGCTTGAACTTTTGTCGCGTCGACCGGCGGCTGGATAAAGACTGCCTCGGCAGTTCCTTGTCCGCAATATTCCTCCAGCACGATGTGAGCATTGACGCCGCCGATCGCGTAACTGTTGAGAGCTACCCGGCGTGGACCGGCGCCGTCTTGCCAGTGTGTGGATCGGTTTTGCAGGATCAGGGCATGATCGGTCGGCAATTCGCGATTGATTTCGCCGAGGCCGGCTATGCCCGGTAAGACTTGGTGCTCCAGCGCTTTGACGGCCTTGATCAGCGAGGCCATGCCTGATGCGATCTCCGGATGGCCGATACTGGGTTTGACGCTGCTCACGAACCAATTTTTATCGGGATTCGTGCTCAGCAGCCGATAAGCGTCGTTGATCGCGCTCAACTCCAGTGCGTCGGCCAGCGTATTGCCGATGCCATGAGCTTCTACATAATCTATCGTATCCGTGCTGATGCCGGCCTGTGCGATGCTGGTTGTTATGGCGTGCTTTAGCCCTTGTACGTTGGGTGCTTCCAGCGAATAACCGCGGCCGCCGTGATGCACCGCGCTGCCTTTGATGATCGCCAGGATTCGGTTGCCGTCCGTCAAGGCACGCTCTAGCGTTTTGACGATAGCCACGCCCGCGCCTTCGCTTCGGACAAAACCGTCGGCTTCCTCCCCGTAACTGCGCGTCCGGTTACAGC
>JAQTLI010000234.1 GCA_028714995.1 Methylobacter sp.
GGGCTACCCAGGAAGATCGGCTGTTTGCTGATGCGATCAGGCGGGCAGCCAAGCGTTTCGGTATAAAAATAGTTGAGGAAAAAACCTGGGAGCATACCTACGATGCGCGGCGTACGACGCAATCGGATGTGGCGGTATTTACCCAGGTGGACGATTATGATGTGCTGGTCGTTGCCGATGAGCAAGGCCAATTCGGCGAATATCTTGAATACAGAACCTGGAATCCAAGACCTGTGATCGGTACTCAGGGACTGGTTGCGACGTCATGGCATAGAACCCATGAGCAATGGGGCGCGGTGCAGATTCAAAACCGCTTCAAAGAACAGGCGAAGCGCTGGATGGAAGAGCAGGACTACGCCGCCTATCTGGCGGTTAGAGCCATCGGCGAGGCGGCCATCCGTACCAAATCCAATGACGTGAAGCAACTCAAAGACTTTATGCTGAGCGACCAGTTTGCCTTGCAAGGTTATAAGGGCAATCCTCTGTCGTTCCGATCCTGGGATGGACAATTGCGGCAGCCTGTTTTGCTGGCAGCGCCCAGGTCATTGGTTGCTGTAGCGCCGATTGAAGGCTTTTTGCATCCCAAAACCGAACTCGATACCTTGGGTTATGATCAACCTGAATCGACCTGTAAATGGAGTAAATGATAATGAAAAAAAATGTATTGGGGCTGTTTTTGACGGCAGTACTGACAGGAACAGCACAGGCTGAGACAGTGTTCGTTACGTTGGAAAAAGATAATGCATTGGCCGTTGTCGATCCCATCGCCGGCAAGTTGATTAAAACAGTAAATGTCGGCCAGCGTCCCAGAGGCATCGCCATCAGTTCTGATAATAAGTTTTTGTATGTGGCAACCAGTGATGACAATACAATCAGGATTATTGATGCCGAGACCCTGAAAGAAACAGGGAAACTGCCGTCCGGTGAAGATCCGGAGACGTTTGCGTTAAACCCTGCGGGTGACCGGCTTTATGCGTCCAATGAAGATGACAGCCTGGTAACTGTTATTGATATTGCCAAAAAGAAAGCCGTCAAACAGATTAAGGTCGGTGTGGAGCCTGAAGGCATAGCGACCAGTCCCGATAGCCGTTGGGTGGTCAGCGCTTCTGAAACGACCAATATGGTGCATTGGATTGATACCAAAACCAATGCTATTGTAGATAACACGCTGGTTGATCCGCGTCCCCGCTCACTTGGTTTTACTGCTGATAGCCAACAGTTGTGGGTCACTTCGGAAATGGCCGGCACCTTGATGATTCTGGATGTTAAAACCAAGCAGATCATAAAAACTGTCAAGTTTGAGGTGCAAGGCGTTACTGCCGATAAAATCCAACCGGTAGGTGTGGTTATTGATAAAGACAGAAAGCGCGGCTATGTGGCGTTGGGGCCGGCAAACCGTGTGGCGGTGATTAATGCCCAGACCTTTGAAGTGGAAAGATATTTGCTGGTTGGCCAACGGGTTTGGAATCTGGCGTTTTCACCGGATCAAAAAAGGCTTTATACGACTAACGGCACCAGTAACGATATTTCCATTATCGATCTTGATAATCAAAAAGTGACTAAATCCGTCGGTGTGGGCACTTATCCCTGGGGAGTTGCAGTAAAACCATGAACTCGTCCATCGCGTTGTCTATCGAAGATTTAAGTTTCTCCTATGGCGGTAAAAAAGCACTGGATCAGGTCAGCTTCAAGATTCAGCCGGGTGAATGTACTATATTGTTAGGCCCTAATGGTGCAGGGAAGAGTACTTTATTTTCCTTGATTACGCGGCTGTATGATACCCGCGACGGGCGCATAGAGCTGTGCGGTTTTGATGTTAAGCAGCAAACACGAAAAGCCTTGGAAAAACTGGGTGTGGTTTTTCAGCAAACCACCCTGGATATGGATTTAACGGTGATGCAGAATTTACGCTATCACACAGCCTTGCATGGTATGGGGAGCAAGTTGGCTACGCAAAGGATTCAGCAGGAGTTGGAGCGGTTGAATATGTATGAGCGCCGCTTTGAGAAAGTGCGTCAGCTAAATGGCGGGCACAGACGGCGCGTAGAGATTGCCAGAGCGCTATTGCATAAGCCATCATTGCTGTTGCTGGATGAGCCTACTGTGGGTCTGGATGTGCCCAGTCGTCAATCCATTGTCGAGTATGTGCATCAGCTGGCGGTTGATGAAAAGCTGGCTGTTTTATGGGCGAGCCATTTAATCGATGAGATTTATCCAGGCGATCACTTAATCGTGCTGCATAAAGGGCAGGTTAAAGCCAACGGGACTATCGATGATGTCCTGAAAATAGCTAATGCTTCAACGATTAAAGATGCTTTCAATACGTTAACGCAAGGAGAGCAGGCGTGAACCTACTTCATTACTGGCGTGCCATGTGGGGCATCATCTGGCGTGAATTATGGCGCTTTGTTACCCAGCGTGAGCGGTTTATTTCCGCCTTGGTTCGGCCTTTGGTCTGGTTGTTTGTCTTTGCCGCCGGGTTTAGAGCCGCATTGGGCCTTGCCATCACTCCCCCTTATGAGACCTATATTCTTTACGAGGTCTATATCACACCCGGCTTGATCGGCATGATTCAGCTGTTTAACGGCATGCAAAGCTCATTGTCTATGGTCTACGACCGGGAAATGGGCAGTATGCGCATATTGATGGTATGTCCATTACCGCGCTGGTTTTTATTGCTCAGTAAATTACTGGCAGGAACCGGGGTATCCATTCTGCAAGCGTATGCATTTTTAACGATTGCCTGGTTTTATGATATTCAGGCGCCGTGGCAAGGGTATTTGTGGGTGTTGCCTGCGCTCATGCTGGTAGGATTGATGCTGGGAGCCCTGGGCTTGCTTTTGTCTTCTTTTATAAAGCAATTGGAAAACTTTGCCGGCGTAATGAACTTTGTGATTTTCCCCATGTTTTTTATGTCAACCGCATTGTATCCCTTGTGGAAGATTAAAGAATCCAGTGCGCTGCTCTATAATCTGGCGCAATACAATCCATTCTCACAGGCTGTTGAATTAATCCGGTTTGCCTTGTACGGGCAGTTTAATCAAGCAACTTTTATTTACACGTTTGTCGCTTTTATCGTGTTTATGGCTGCGGCAATCATTGGTTATAACCCATCAAAAGGTATGATGATGAAAAAAGGCGGGGCTTGATGGCTCAAACAATGGATTGTGATATTGATGGGCAAGGCAATCGCAAGTTTTTGTTAGCCAAAGCTTCCGCTCCTGTTCGCGCCCTTTACCTATATCTGACCGCCATGGATGGTGGAAATGCCGCAAGACCGCTGGAGCGGTCACGGCCCTGTAGATAACGTAAAGCATTAAAATAAATTCGGTGAATATGTGAAGAACTCTTTTTTTCTGGTTATTCCAACACAACAAAATAATCCCCAGCGCCTTAAAGAATTTGAGGCAAGGTCGCTACAACATTGGGTGGCTGAATTGCCGACAGCTAATCCGGGATTAGTTGCACATTTGATTCACGATTTTATTACAGAGTTTAATGCGATTGAGATGCCTGTCCAGTTAAGACTTGATGCTCTGGAACTTTTAAGACCAAGCTTTCTGATCATTGAGGACTATCTTCGATCCAGATTAATAAAAACAGGATTTCCAAAAGAAGACAATGACAAGAAAATTCTGAATGTCCTGGTTTCGCTTGAAAAAGAGTTCACTATTGGTTACTGGATGGTGCTTAAGGAACTAACCAAGCGAGATGTAGGATGGTTTCAAGGGAAGAATGCGGCATTAGCGATACAACGCTGCATTAAAGGACTGAGTAGCATTATCGTCAGTCATTTTATTATGGGGATGCCGATTCCTGATTGGGTCTGGATAGATTTGCATTCACTTTATAAGCTGAGTGTGAAAATAAAAAAAGACACTATCAAGATAGCCAATGATGTGAATCAGGCTAATAAAACAAGTACTCCAGAGGAATGCTATCTACAGATACTGTTGCTCAGTCTTGCTGATCCAACTGGTTTAATGCAGAAAGAAATTCCATTGGTTTATAGCTTTATAGGAACGATAGTTCCTTTAGTTAACCTGAAAATCGGGCCATTAGCCGGTCAACAAAGAAAGTGCGCCATCTTTACAGACGAAGATAAACCGCCCCACTATGTAGAAGCAAATGCTAAAACTGATACAGCTGTTTTATATATGGATCTTACTAAATTACTCAAAGCCTTTGAGAAGAAAGAGAAGTTTATCAGTGCAACAGTGGCAAGATTTAGTTCTGTATATCAATCAAAAGACAAAAGTGGAAAGCTTTCGTCAGAATTACTCGATTATCTTGAGCAGCGATGGTCTGGAATCGATCTGCAGGGAGCGCCATTGTTTAGTGATAGATCGGATCGATATATTACCATAGGACTGGATTCTACTCATGACCTGCAAAACTCGCTTGCACCCCAGAGGGAATTGGATGCAACTAATGAGAAAGATTTGGAGTTTCTTGTTCAGTCAGCATCCGACAGATTATTGGCTTGCGCATTCAAAGGAACCGACATCCTGTCTGTAGGTAGTTTGGTTAGTTTTAGAAAAACTGATATGCCTGAGCATAAGCGCTCCTTAGGAATTGTCAATAAGGTTGTGGTGGAAAAACAAGGCAGTAAAATAAGCTTTGGTATGCAGTTGTTGGGTCCTCAAACCATTGCCGTTACCTATCTTCAGATGGATGCGACAGAGAAAGACCTGCCTCAAAAAGGGATGTTTTATTGTGCAAAGGAGTCTGGAGATGAAAAAAGTTATATCATTATCGATACCTTTATGCTGAAAGATGGCGATGTTATTCGAATGTTTATGAACAGTGAAGACTTTCCAGCGGTTCTGAAAAGCAGGAAGAATGTCGGACTGGGTTACTGGCAATTTGAATGTCGACGGATAGTGGAAATGGGGGAATCTGTGCAAACTAAAAAAGGTTACGACTTTATTTAATTAATGTATATTGGCCGAACGATAGATGCTATGTATATCTCGCTTGAAAAGGTTTTTCATCGTGGTAATCTAATGCGTTAGGTTTTGATCGACTAAAATATAATAAAAATTACAATGTATGAGGATGAGAAATGAGTAACGAAGAGAACTCTAAAAATATTATAGAAACAGCAAAAGTTATGATGGGCAATCTGGTTTCTTCAATGATGGCTTTAAAAGAAAAGAACCCGAAAGTATTTTTTGGTGCTATTGGTGGTGTGGTTTTGCTGCTGATTATAATTATGATGAGCGGTGGTGATTCGAAGCCTGCTGTTTCAAAATATTCGGCAAAAAACCTCGTTGCAGGCCAACGATATGTGTTGAAGAATCCCAATGCTCTTGAAGAAGGCGCAACAATACGTTTAGTTGCAATGCCTGGCGCTATAGCTGCATATGATGATACCGAAGAAGATGACAAAAGCGGATCACCTTGTAAGAATTTGCCAGA
>JAQTLI010000235.1 GCA_028714995.1 Methylobacter sp.
GCCTCATTGTTCATAAAGAACAGAACGTAATCGAACGATTGTACCCCGGCTTGCAGCCCGAATGAGCCGGTAATGATATTGTAATAGCCCGCCGTCCGGCCTCTCTTTCGCAAAGCGCCTTTCCCGTACTGAGCCCCACCAATGAAGCCGGCCTTGACGACATTCGGAAATACAAGGATGCCCTTCGCCTTATGCGCCAGTAGCTTGGCCGAAGGCGTGGTTTCGTAAAGCTTCGCCAGGGCGGCATCCACATCACGATCGATCTGGGCCGCAGACGCTGGATCCCATTGGCTGCCGCCGGTGGACTGGCAGGCGGTCAGCATCGAAACGGCGATTAAAATCAAGTAGAACATCAGGTTGGTTTTCATATGGATTCTCCTTTTGATTTCGTAAGTTTGTATTGAATTGCGGGTTATTCATCATTGACTCCGTCAATATTCGATTGCCGGTTTGTGATTTTCAAATTCATTCCATCGTTTTCCTCAGGTCCACTAACACCTGATCCACAGTATCGATCCGGATCAGGCCAACCCGTGGATACTCGATATCGAGTATTACAAATACCGTGCTTGCAATGATGGCGGCGAATACCACCACATTGACCCAATTGCGCCCCAGGGCGCCTTCCGTCTCATAGCCGACTAATACTGAGCACATCAACGCCAAGCCGAATAGCATTCCGAAGATTACGGTCGGTGGGTGCATCACCAGCGAAGTGGTGGTGCGTAGGTTGGCAATGTCGAACATTTCATTCAAAGCCGCCAGCAGTAAGGTGCTAGCCGGAACCGATCCCGACGCCTGACAAGCTTTGACCGCCATCGGCCAGATTTGGCCTTGCAGCGTACTGGCTAAGGCAATGGCAGCTTGGGAGGCTTTTATATCGGGCAGCTTTTGAATCATATCCAAACGCGCATCCAGGTATTGCCGGAACAAAGCCCGCAGTGCTGGCTGTGCCTCGACCGGTAACAAGTTCAAGCGCAGGTAAGCGGTTCCGATGGCATTCGCCTCTTCTATCACCAATTCTCGGCGATGGTCGAATCGTGAAGCAGCCCCGGAGAAAGTAAAGGCAATGAGCAAACCCAGCAACGCATAGACAGCACCGTCGAATAGCACTGAGGAAGTTCTGTCACTTTTCAATTCCGGCAACCATCGAACACCCATATGCCTACCAATCTCAAAGGCAAGCAGTATGCCGAAAAATAACCCCACTGAAGATAACAGCACAACGCTAACGTGACTCATATTTTGATTTACTCCACCCATTGTAATTTCCAGGTATCGCCGAATCGGTCGGGTATAGACTCGGTACACAACAAATCCGCTCTCTTCCCTGACACCAGATTATGAAACTGCATCTCCCGTTCATGCGCGCACCCAACGTTCGGCTTCCTTCAATGAGGAAGTAGGAAAGAATTCAACCTCTGTAGCGCGAAGTCCTTTTCCGGTAAACATTAAGACTTGCTCCTTCCAGCGTTCATCGCCCACAATCGCCATCTTTACAATAGAATCGCCATAGCCCGTCAGGAAGCCGACATCACCCCACTCCTCGCCTTTTTCCCAGCCCTCGAAATTTTCAGCCATCACTAACAGCCTCGGCTTCACGCCGCGATCAATCAAATCGCCGGCCACTTTTTGCAATTCCTTCTGGTCAGCCAGCCTCATGACGCCAGAAATACGGACACGTATTATCTCGTTATCGTTTTCCAAAATTTCGTAAGCCATTAATTAACCTATTCTGGTACCATTGTTGGTAGCTAAACTCTTGCTTCTTATTTGGGTTCGGAATCTGCTCCGGCTGTTTCGGGCGGTGCCGTAACCAGCCGGCGAAGCGTCCCCTCACCGAGACGGCGGTCAAGCCCGGCGTACAGGTGATATACAAAAAACGTTAAACCGACGCAGAGTACCTTGGCAAGCATGATGTTCCGATTTCTATGCTCCCACACATCCGAAATAGCTTGGCCGAGCGTACCGATCTCCCAATAAGCCTCGATTAGTTTCTCCAGGTACAGGACTACAAACGTCGCCAGGATATAAACCAGCGTCTTGTAGACGGCGGCCAGTCCCAGGGGAAAACTGGCGTCGAATCGGCTGCCTACATGCGTCGCGTCGAGAACGATCACGATTTTCGCGGCGATGAGCGCGCTGACGGCCGCTGCCGATATGGCGTGGACTTCGACCTGGTATTCGGCCAGAAAAAGTTTCTTTAGCGTCAGCAATACCCCGAAACTAAAGAAAAAGTAGAGAGCAACCAAGCCCACTTCTTTGATTTCATGTTTCAATGCCTTTAATAGTTTCATGGCTTTTTCTCTTCTCAGCGATTGACAACTTCATTCACATTCACATGGATTTCTTCGGTCTTATCTTCTTCATACTTCATTTTGGGAACAGTACCGTGCTATCGATTCCGGCTGGTTGCGTAACGTTCTTCTTTACACTAGCCGCTTCGCTGTTTATTAAAGTCAGGATGATCAAACTTGCAATAGCGAGTACCTGTTTTTTCATTTGCCTACCCTCTGTTGGAATGCCAGAATTTTGTTGGTTAGGGATGATTATTCGTTAGATTCGATTATCTGCATGCCTGGACAGCCTCAAGGTGAAAAGGAAAGTATTAGGTGTCGAATTCCTCCCTTTGAGGGACGTTGAAACTTTTGGGAATGTTGGCCAGATTGAAATCTATAATAGCCTGGAAATTGACTGGTGGCAGTTGGACATTCAGGCTCTGTCCGGCCAGGTAGACTTGTTCCCGATAAAAACTTTTCATGGCGTCTCGCGTAAATGCCGGCATTACGTCGCGAACCAGATAGCCCACTCCGGGCAGACCGACCACTTCGACTTTTTCGGTCAATTGCTGAGGAACGGCGGAATGCCGAATGGGCGCAGAGCAACCCGCAAAGAGTGAACGTTATGACAACAAGAACCGATATAATTTCATCGTTCATCATCTGGCTATTACCGCCTGTTTTATGAATCTTGCGCATAAAACCGGACCCTCCCATGACACGAAGTTAGACTGCTGGCTTGACTAAAACATATTTCGACCTGTTATTTAACGTAACTCGAGGATAAATTGTGGTCCGAAGTCAGCTCTCTTTGTAATTCCTTAGCTATAGTTCGAGCAGCCCCCTCACCTGCCCAGCAAATTCGAGCCCATGTATTTCCTTGATAAACCGAAATCGGCAGTCGGGAGGCTCGGTCGATGGTTCATAAGTGATTGTCATGTTTTCCTCTCAACTATAGAAGGTAGTTTGGCTTATTGTTGTTGAGTGACATACGCAAACAAAGGCGTAAATTGTTTCTTTGTTAAGCGAGTATTGTGTTGCTGTTCTTAAATCTTTTGATCCTTATGAAATAAAAAACTAGTGCCTATTTTCTATTCTAAGGAGAAAGGCGAGAAAAAAATATTAGTATAGTTACCTATAATCTATGACAAATGAAGTGGCTAAACTTAAGATAAATTTATCCAGTTTAAGAATTGGCATATTTGCACATCCTCAGTATGTTTGATCGCTTAATATGACAGAACCGTAAAAAAAATTGTCCTTGAGTAAGCTCGCTCAAGGAAATTATGATGTCCATTATGACCATGCCAGAATTCCTCCCCAAAAATGACAAATGAAGATAACTTAATGAAATACCTGTCAAGCTGCCGATGGATTGACGTGCTTCGCATATCAGGTCTGGCGCTGGTTTATACGGTATTGGCGAAAATAGTGCTGACATTCGCGATAACCTACGGCACTGTTACCATCTTCTGGATACCAGGCGGCGTGGCGTTAGCGGCTTTTTTGCTATGGGGTAAGAAACTTTGGCCTGGTGTATTCTTGGGAGCCTTCGCGGCGGGCATCATGGTGGGTGACCAGTTCTGGGTTTCTTTGCTGATAGCTGTGGGTAACACCTTGGAAAGTCTGTTCGCCGCTTGGTTGCTGTCACGTCTGAGTGGTTTTGATGCCGAACTGAACAATCTAAGAAATCTTATGGACTTGGTGTTAGTGGGTTTATCAAGCGCTTGGATCAGTGCCGTGATCGGTCCATTGACCTTATGGGCAGCCGGTTTTTTAACCCAACAAATTCTTTTCAACTGTATCTTTCGGTGGTGGCAGGGCGACACCTTGGGAATTATCCTGACCACACCACTAATCTTGACGTGGCAGCGTTTACCTTATAACTGGCTACAACGCTGGCGTGTCCTCGAAACCGTTAGCCTGTTTTTGTTAACGTTCCTTGTCGGCCAGATAGTCTTTTTTGACTGGTTTCATGCCAGTCTTGGTCATTTAGCCCAAAGCTATTGGTTATTTCTGTTTGTAGTTTGGGCGGCATTGCGTTATGGAAAACATGGGGTTTCTTTAATCGTCGCTCTGGTGGCTCTTCAGGCATTTGAAGGGGCAAGACGCGGCGAAGGTTTTTTTGCCAATGATATGGCTGAAACGGGATTACAAAATTATTGGTTTTATATTCTGATTATTACCACTGTCGGTATTTTTCTGGCATTAACCGTTGATGGTCTCCAACGGGCCAAGCAACAACTGAGCGAAAAATCCGAGGAATTGGACAATTATTTCAACAACGCGCTGGACTTGTTTTGCATCGCCGATAGCCGCGGTTATTTCCGCAAGGTCAATCCCCAGTGGCAGCAAATCCTTGGTTACCCATTAACTGAATTGCTGGATCAGCATTTTGTGGATTTTGTTCATCCCGATGATCACCAGTCAACCCTGGAGGCATTGGCTTATTTGAGAACACAGCAACCGATGTTGAATTTCGTCAACCGTTACCGCCATCAAGATGGATCTTACCGCTGGATTGAATGGCGAGCATTGCCAAAGAACGAACTGATCTACGTTGCCGCTTGTGATATAACCGAGCGCAAGCAAGCTGAAGAGATCCTGCGTGATAGTGAAATCCGTTACCGCCATATGTTCCTGGCCAACCCACATCCAATGTGGCTCTATGATGTGGCTACGCTGCGATTTCTTGCGGTGAACGATGCCGCGATAGCCCATTACGGCTATAGTGAGGCCGAATTTCTTGCACTGACGATTGCCGATATTCACCCTTTCGCTGATGTACCTCGGCTGCTCGATCAGATCAGGCACCTCGAAAGCTATGCAGATTACTCTGAGAGTGAGTGGCGTCATCGAAAAAAAGATGGAACGCTGATCGAGGTTGAGATCAGTTCGAATGAGTTAGAATACGAGGGACGGCGTGCAAGGGTCGTGATGGGGAACGACATCAGCGAACGCAAGCAAGCCGAACAGACGCTATTGGAAGCCAAACGTCTGGCTGAAGAAAGCACTCGTCTAAAATCCGAGTTTCTTGCCAACATGAGCCATGAAATTCGAACCCCGATGAACGCCATCATGGGCATGAATCATTTGGCTCTGCAAACCGATTTGACGGCAAA
>JAQTLI010000236.1 GCA_028714995.1 Methylobacter sp.
GCTGAAACATTATTAGTGAAATAAATCAGACGTAGAGACGTTGCAGCGCAAGGTCTCTGCCCCCTCCTTTTACATCAGAAAGATCGTCGCCAACCCGAGGAATGCCATAAATCCAACAACGTCAGTTACCGTTGTTAGTAAAACACCACCCGCCAATGCCGGATCGACGCCTATCTTTTGCAACATCAATGGAATACTTGCGCCGGCAAACGCAGCGCAAACCAGATTAATAACCATCGCACTTCCTAATAGCGCCCCAATACTGGCGCTTTGAAACCAAACTCCTGCAACACACGCAACCACGATAGCCCACAGCATACCGTTTACAGCACCCACCGCTAATTCTTTTCTAAATAATTTTTTAGCATTAGAACTGCTCACCTGACGCAATGCCAAGCCCCGAATAACCAGTGTTAACGTCTGACTCCCGGCAATGCCGCCCATGCTGGCAACAATCGGCATCAATATGGCCAATGCGACAATTTGATCTAATGTTGCTGAAAATAGGCCAATAACCCAGGATGCCAGAAAAGCAGTCAACAGATTAACTCCCAACCAGACTGCGCGCCGCTTTGCACTCGTGACAACCGGAGAGAACATATCCTGCTCTTCATTCAAACCCGCCATACTCATGAATGAGTGATCAGCCTCCTCTCTTATAACATCAACAATATCATCAACTGTAATTCTACCCAGCAATCTGCCATTTTCAGCTATAACGGGGGCGGAAAGCATATCGCGCTGTTCAAATAATAAAGCGACTTCTCCCGCCGGCATTTGAGAAGGAATGCCATGAATGCTGGAATCCATCGATTCCGAAACCATTGCACTGGGGTTTTTAGTCAATAACACCGACAAGGGCAAAACTCCCTGGAAATGATCCTGGCGATCAACAACGAACAAATTATCCGTTGCCTTAGGCATCGATCCACGCTTTCTTAAATAACGCAAAACCTCATCCAGCGACTCATCCGCCCGTACCGTCAAAACATCCAAACTCATTAAGCCGCCGGCGGTATCATCACCATAAGATAATGCAAACTCCAGCCGATTTCTTTTTCTGACACCTATTGAATCCATTACTTTAGAACGTAAAGGCTCAGGAATGACATGTAATAGATCAACAAGATCATCAGACTCTAAGCTTTCTGCCGCTTTAATCAGGTCTTTCCTGTCGGTAATCTCAATAAGCCCACTGGCTACTTCGACATGTAATCCTACTAAAATCTCGCCCATTGCATGAGGCGGGATAACCGCCCAGATTTTTTTCCGGTCTTCCGGCTGTAGTGATTCAATTAAATGCGCCGTTTCTGCAGGATGTAACTTATGAATAAAACGCCTGACCTTATAGAGAGAGCCATTTTCCAGTAGCCCAGTAATCTGCTTCAGCAAAAGCTCGTTCTTGTCTTGTTTTGCGGTAGATGGTGCAGCAGAAGCATTCATAGAAGAATATCCTTAAAAACAGCATAGACTCATATTCCCAAGCCTATTTTCAGTTGAAAAAAATGAACGACTGCATGGGCAGATATTTTGTCCCCATGCAAAATCTGCATTCCCCATACCCCTGTGGGTTATGCAGGAGGTACAACCATAAGGATGGTGGGAGGTAGGGCAATACACGGAGCGATTACCGAGAGCACAAACAGCAGGCGCTTCAGGCGATGCAGGGGCAGCGTAGCGGTATGCCGGGACTGCGTTTCAAAAAGAAACTAATGCAATTCCCTGTGCCGAACAATTACATTTAGTAAAGGACTCTTAAACTGTCTGGCCAATGAGTCCACCAGATAAACTGAGCGATGCTGCCCACCTGTACATCCTATAGCTACGGTCAAATAACTACGTCCTTCAGCCTCAAACTGGGGAATCCATCGCTCAAGAAACCCGGTAATATCTTTAAAAAGCTCAGCAACCATGGATTGCTCATTAAGGAAATCGATTACCGGCTGATCTTTTCCTGTTAACCCTCGCAATTCCGGTATCCAGTAAGGATTTGGCAAGCTGCGGGCATCAAAAACAAAATCAGCATCTAATGGAACGCCATGCTTATAACCAAACGACTGAAACTGCAAGGAAATATGCCTCACATCCCTTTCTCCGATCTGATCCCGGATAAGCTCACGTAACTGATGATAATGGGTTCGGCTGGTATCAATGACTACGCTGGCATGCCGGGCAATAGGCGTCAGCATTTCCCTTTCAATTTTCAGCGCTTCTACTAACGGTATATTTAAATCTGTTAGAGGATGCCGCCGCCGGGTTTCACTATAGCGTTTCAATAATGTGGCTTCTTCGGCCTGCATAAATATAATTTCGCAATCAATTCCTTTGCTACGAATTAAATCCAGGCCTTCAGAAAAATTAACCAGACTTTCGCTCTGGTTTCTGGCATCAATTCCAATTGCCGTTTTTGCATAGGTTTTCTTATCCACCTGCATGACATGACAGATAAAGTCTTCCAGCAACGTCACTGGCAAATTGTCGATACAGTAATAGCCGCAATCTTCCAGTGTATCCAGTGCGATACTTTTACCTGAACCAGAAAGACCGCTAACGATTAATAGTTTCATGGAGGGAGCTCAAGGATCAATCGTTTGTATTCACTTCTTTCACCTTGAGCCGTTGACCTTATCTATGCTGTCCGGTTTTTTCTTTGTGCTTAGTGATTTGACGCTCCAGTTTATCAACCATGTTATCAATGGCTGCGTACATGTCTTCCTGTTGATCCTCAGCAAATAACTTAGCCCCACTCAGTTGCAGTGTTGCTTCAGCTTTTTGAATTAACTTTTCTACCGTTAAAATAACGTGTACATCGGTAACATTGTCAAAATGACGCGCTAATTTTTCGAACTTTGCGTCAACATGTGCCTTTAAAGCTTCGGTTACTTCAATATGATGGCCTGTTATACTAACTTGCATGAGATGACTCCTTAATGGTGGTTGGTTTTGCTATCAGTTGGGCTATAAAATACGCTTACGCTGACTTGATGAAGGAATAAACATCGCTTCACGATATTTGGCTATGGTTCTTCTCGCGACATTAATGCCTTTTTCTTTTAATAAATCCGTTATTTTACTGTCACTTAAAGGTCTTGCTGCGTTTTCATTACTGATTAGTTCTTTAATAAATGCTCTAATCGCCGTAGATGAACACTCCCCGCCGCCTTCCGTTGAAACATGGCTGGAAAAGAAATACTTAAATTCAATAATGCCATTGGGAGTGTGCATGAATTTTTGCGTAGTCACTCGGGATATTGTCGACTCATGCAATTCCAGTTCTTCCGCAATGTCTCTCAATACCATGGGCTTCATTGCAATGGAGCCATGCTCAAGAAACCCTGTCTGTTTTTCGACGATACAACGGGCAACGCGTAATAAGGTGTCGTTACGGCTGTGGAGACTTTTAATAAACCATTTAGCCTCCTGCAAATGGTCTTTCATACTGGTATTGTCCTTACCATTATCCGCCCTCTTTATAAGGCCGGAATAAAAGGGGTTAATACGCAGTTTAGGCGCTATGTCAGGATTCAGGTTAACCTGCCATTTGTTATCTTTCTTGACCACATAGACATCGGGAATAACATACTCGGATGCCGCTTCCTGTATCCGTGCACCCGGTTTGGGATCGAGGGTTCTGATTAACGCGACTACTTCATCCAGTTGCTGCTCTGTTACGCCCAGTTTGCGCATGAGTTTTGACTGCTCATGCGTGGCCAACAGATCCAGATACCGGGTAACCAGGGTTAATGCTTCTTCTTTATACGGCGTTGAATTTGGCAATTGCTGTAACTGTATTCTCAAACAATCCCGCAAATCAATGGCTGCCACCCCGGCAGGATCAAAGTTTTGCACACCATGCAACACGGCATTAACTTCATCGAACTCCAGGTCCTCTAACTGCTCCTGCAATCCCTGAAAAATTTCTTCCGGGCTAGTAACGAGATAACCATCTTCATTGATGGAGTCGATAATTGCCATGGCGATGGCAAGATCCCGCTCTGAAAATGTGGTTAGCTCCAGTTGCCACTGCAGATGATCCTGCAACGTTACGGAACCAGTTCGCTGCGTTTCAAATTCGATATTCTCTACGCTATTCCCGCCTGACTCGGGGGCATATTCATAAACATCATCCCAAGACGAATCAATTGGCAATTCGTCGGGGATGTCTGTTTGCGAACCTTGACTAGTAAGCAAATCTCCATTATCAATCTTTCTTTCCGGCGTTACATCCGCTTCCTGAATGGCGTTTTCTTCATCATTTATTTCCAGCATCATATTGGACTCAAGCGCTTCTTGAATCTCCTGCTGCAACTCTAATGTTGACATCTGCAACAACTTGATCGCCTGCTGCAATTGCGGCGTCATGGACAGCTGTTGGCCCAGTCGAAGATGTAAGGATTGTTTCATTAAGTCACACAAAAATAAGCATTCTAAAATTAAAGACTAAAGTTATTACCTAAATAAACTTTACGTACTTCCTCATTGGCGACGATAGCTTCTGCCCCGCCTTCAGCGATCACCCTGCCATCGTTAAGTATATACGCACGATCACAAATACCTAGTGTTTCTCTTACATTATGCTCAGTAATCAATACACCAATTTCGCGATACTTCAAATGCTCTATGATTTTTTTAATATCATCTACCGATATCGGGTCAACGCCGGCAAAAGGTTCATCCAACAATATAAATTGTGGATTTGTAGCTAATGCCCTGGCAATTTCAACACGCCGCCGTTCTCCGCCAGACAAACCCACGGCAATTTGATTGCGCAGATGAAGTATATGAAACTCCTCTAACAATTCCTCAATCACCAACTCCGCCTGGCCCGGGGTTAAATCAGAACGGATTTGTAAAACGGCGCGTAAATTATCCGCCACGCTCAGTTTGCGAAAAACTGAAGGCTCCTGAGGCAAATAGCCTATACCTAGCTGTGCTCTCAAATGCATGGGGTGATGGGTGATGACCTGTGAATCCAGTGTAATCTCACCTTCATCCGCCTTAATCAAGCCTACCATCATATAAAAACTCGTCGTTTTCCCAGCACCATTAGGCCCCAGCAATCCAACGACTTCACCAGTATCAACATGTAACGAAACACCGTTGACTACATTACGTTTGTTGTAGTTTTTAATCAGCTGTTTTGCCGCTAGTCTTGTCATCTTTATTCTTTTTACTCGGTTGCAACACAACATGGACACGTTTGGTATCCTTTGACTTTTCCCCTGCTTTTACCAACGATGTTTTAATATCATATTCAATTAAATCACTGGTATAAGCCCCTGTACCTTGCCAGACGGTGGCTTTATCGATCAAAATTAACAGGTTCTTTTTAGGATAAAATTCACCTGTTAACGCTTCACCGATTATATCTTGCGCACCCGGACTGGG